>NZ_JH114140.1:185644-201629 GCF_000224595.1 Prevotella sp. C561
TTTTGTCATAAAATAAGCTGCGTTCGGCAAATCGAAAGTAAACTTTCTTTGCCCTCACTTGCATTATTTTTGCATAAAATAAGCTGCGTTCGGCAAATCGAAAGTAAACTTTCTTTGCCCTCACTTGCATTATTTTTGCATAAAATAAGCTGCGTTCGGCAAATTGAAAGTAAACTTTTTTTGCGCTCACTTATATGTGTTTTGCTGCTAAAATAATTAGGATATCAATGCTGTCTTCAAAGCTATACAGATTAATTGCACCTGTCTTTGTCGTTATGACGATATTTATTGTCGTGGCATGTTCGTCAGATAAGTTTGTTCCTGACGGACAATACTTATTGGATAAGGTTGAGTTACACTCTGATAAGAAGGATGTTAATTCGTCACTTCTTATGCAATACGTACGCCAAAAAGGTAATTCACGCTGGTTCTCTCTATTCAAGATACCATTAGGAACATACACCATGGCAGGGAAAGATACCACAAGATGGATTAATCGCACACTCCGTAAAATGGGCGAAGAACCTGTGTTGTACGACTCTGTTCAGGCTCGTCTTTCCTCTGAAGACCTGACTGTTGCGTTGCAGAACATGGGTTATATGAATGCTACTGTCGATTTGGAGAAAAAAGTAAGAGGTAAGAAACTTGTCCTTAATTACTTTCTTCATCCCAGAGAGCCATACATCATTGATCGATTTAACTATGAGATAGAGGACTCTGTCATAAGGAGAGTACTGGAGTCGCAGCTCAACTCAGATACAAAACGTCCACGACAATTTACGGTTACATCATTGGATAATGAGCGTAAAAGACTCACACACATCCTTAACGACTCTGGATACTATCGGTTTCACAAGGATTTTATCTATTACACAGCCGACTCTACGCAAGGTAGACAGCATGTGAACGTAACATTACACTTGATGAAGTATGTTGAGAATAGCAATTCTACTCCTACACTCCATCCTCGATATGTTATTAATAGTGTAAATTTCATCCCTGGAGACTCAACGGGTTTCCATCTTAGAAAGGGTATCTTAGAAGATAATACACTGATAGAGAAAGGCAAGTACTTTTCTGCCACCGATTTACAAAAGACTTATAATAACTTCTCACGATTAGGGGCTGTTCGTTACACAAATATAAACTTTAGAGAAGCACCTCGTTATGATAGTCTGAAAATAGGTAAGGCTTTCACCTATACAACCTCGTCTACACGTTATTTAGATGCTGACATCCAAGTATCAAACAACAAGCCTAACACCATATCATTCCAACCAGAGGGAACGAACACGGCTGGTGACTTAGGTGCTGCGGCTGTTCTCTCTTATCAGAATAGGAACCTCTTTAGAGGTAGCGAGCATTTAAGCCTGGAGTTTCGAGCTGCTTTTGAGGCCATCAAAGGTCTTGAAGGCTATAAGAATAGTGATTATGAAGAGTATAGCGTACAAGCACATCTGCGCTTCCCACGCTTCTTAGCACCTTTTCTCTCTAAGGAATTCAAAAGGAGAAGTAGTGCAACATCAGAGGTATCAGTGGGCTGGAACCTGCAAAACAGACCAGAGTTCCATCGGAGAGTCTTCTCTTCTGCATGGAAATACCACTGGTCTAACCCTGTACATCACTTGACATACGACTTTGATTTACTTAATCTTAGCTATGTATATATGCCTTGGATTAGTGAAACCTTTAAGCATGATTACCTCGACAATGTGACAACACGTAATGCTATCTTGCGTTATAACTATCAAGACTTGTTCATCTTAAGAACAGGATTTGGACTGAACTATAGTAGTACTAACTATGCGCTCAGAGCAAAGGTCGAGTTAGCTGGTAATATGCTGAATGCTTTAAGTGGTATCTTTAGGTTTAAGGAGAATAGCGAAGGAAAGCGAACACTCTTTAATATAGCCTATGCGCAGTATGCAAAGTTTGACTTTGATTATACAAAGGTAATTCGTTTTGACGAACGAAACGCCTTAGCCTTGCATGGAGGATTGGGTATCGCTATTCCATACGGGAATAGTACTGTCCTCCCATTCGAGAAGAGGTATTTCTCAGGTGGAGCCAATTCTGTGCGTGGATGGAGTGTGAGAGAATTAGGACCAGGAAAGTTCAGAGGTGTTGATGGTCGAATAGATTTCATTAATCAAACGGGTGACATGAAGCTTGACTTGAATGCAGAGTATCGTACACATCTGTTTTGGAAACTTGACGCAGCGGCCTTCGTAGATGCAGGAAACATCTGGACACTACGTGATTATGCTGACCAACCAGGTGGACAGTTCCTTTTTAAAGATTTTTACAAGCAAATAGCAGTAGCTTACGGACTCGGTCTTCGTCTTAACTTCGATTACTTCATCATTCGTTTTGATGGTGGTATGAAAGCGATAAATCCAGCTTATACAAGCGTGGAAGACCACTATGCGTTGTGGCATCCTAACTTAAAGCGTGACTTTACATTCCATTTTGCCGTTGGACTACCGTTTTAGTTGATTCGTAGATACATCTATGATTAATTATTCCTAAAATTAATACGCATCAAGAGGTAAGTGTATAGAATATTTTGTCTATCCGAATAGTTTTGTTACATTTGCCTAAAATAAAATAAAATGCTAAAGTTTTTATCGTTTGGCAGCGGTAGTAGTGGTAATTGCTATCTTTTGTTTACTGACACAGATTGTCTTATGATAGATTGCGGGGTCGGTATTCGCACGCTAAAGAAGCATTTCCACAATTACGGACTGCAATTAAAAATGGTTCATAATATGCTCATTACCCACGATCACGCTGACCATGTTAAGTCGGTTGGGTCGGTAAGTGGTGATTTGCAACTACCTGTATATACAACAGAAAAAGTTCATTCGGGGATTAGCCAAAACTGGTGTGTGAGGCGAAAAGTAGACGCGCAGTTCGTTAGATACTTGGAGAAAGGAGAAGAGAAACTTATTGGTGAGTTCAAGGTAACGCCATTTGAAGTCCCTCATGACAGTACAGACTGCGTCGGTTATTCAATAGAACATAATGGTATTAGGTTTACGTTGATAACAGATTGTGGTCATATAACAGAGGAGATAGCTCACTTTATTTCCATTTCTAATTACTTAGTGATCGAAGCTAATCATGAACCGGAGAAATTAATAGCTGGTCCTTATCCAAGACACTTGAAAGAGCGCATTAGTGGACCTAATGGTCATTTAAGTAATGAGGCCTGTGCACAAGCACTTGTAGAGAACGCCTCTCCTATATTACACCATGTTTGGCTGTGCCATCTGAGTGATGAAAATAATCATCCAGAGTTAGCTAAGAAGACGATTGAGACTGTTTTGCGAGACAGTGGAATAGTTGTTGGGAAGGATTTTATGGTCGAAGTCTTGAAACGAAAGATACCGAGTGAGTTGTACGAGCTCAATCCTTAAAGGGTAAATCATTATCGACTATAATCATCGTACTCGTATGTAAATCAATAGATTTCGTCTTTGTGTATAAAAGAAAAGTATTAATATGATAGCATTTTTTAACTAATTAATTATGTAATTATTCCAAAATACTTGTAACTTTGCACACGATATAATTCAAAATAACAATATTCTTAAACATTATAAACAAAGCATTATGAAGAAGTACGAATGCAATACATGTGGTTATATCTATGACCCAGAGGTTGGAGACCCAGATAGTGGCATTGAGCCAGGTACAGCATTTGAGGATATCCCAGATGATTGGGTATGCCCTCTATGTGGTGTAGGTAAGGATGATTTCAGTCCAGTTGAGGATTAATCAAACTATAATGATAGAATACAAGGCCTGCTCATTTTTATGGGTGGGCCTTTTCTGTAGCTAAAAAAAGACTCAATGGGAGGGCAGGGAAGTCTGAAAATAAGCTTGCTCCTATTTATACTTACATCTATACGACAGAACAGGAGTAGCCAATAAGTCTATCAGGAGAACTGTTGTTCTGCATGTTATTTTGTCATATCTTTTTCTTTCTTGTTTTGAGTATATGCCTAACAACGTTCGAGACAAGGCTTATCAACACTGCAGAAGACGCCCCTCTTGTATGTTGTTAACGCCCTTCAAGAACTTAATTAGGCGTCTCTGACTTTGGCATATACATAACCCACTGATGTAGTGCACTATATATTGAATGCATAGATGTTGTTGTCCACTTTATTTATAAGTAAAAACACCATCGTACATGTAAATATATTTGATAATACATACAGGTTAGTTTAATGGTTATTACGTTCATAATAAGATATAGGATAAAGCACAAGTAAAACTAAAAAACAAGCAAATATAAGCTCTGTAATCGCTTGGATATAGGCTGATAAGAAAGAAATACCGTTTCTTAAAGACTTAATCGAGAAAAAAAAGTTATCTTTGCAGAAAATAAGCTGCACTCGGCAAAATGGAAGCAAGTTACATTTAGTTGTTTGAAGACTGTCTTTCTCTGCCGATACTTGCACAGCTCTTAGATTTGTATAACAAAAGATATAACAATGATTGATGTCAAAGTAAAAGATAGCGATATACGCAAAGCCGTTGAAGAAGGAATGGACAGTTTTGTTCAGGTCTTTGTTGATGCCATTGGCAATGCAATAGATAACAAGCTGACATTGGAGACAATGCAACAATTGAATGCTGATCAGATAACACTGTTAGCATGGAGTTATCTTCATCAAGAGGTGATGGATGGCGGTTATGTCCAGTTGATATACAATGGTTATGGTGCCTTTATCTTCAAAAATCCATTTGCTGTAGCAATGCGCAACTGGGGGATTCGTGAGCTATACACACACATTCGTCACGGAAAGAAGTATTACGAAAAGTATCACGAGGCAATCGAAGCTGTTGAATCCGACGAAGATTTCATGGCTTTATATGAACAGATGCCTGAATTTGACGAGTTTGATGATGAGTTTGTGGTCAATGAAGAACGCTGGAGTGCAATGATTGCAGCCTATATCGATGACCATATTGAGAATTTTGCAACAATTGAATAATGAATAAAGAACAACAAGAGAAAAGAAAGAAATCACCTGTACAGATAAGAAACAAGAAAGCCTCTTTTGAGTATTTCTTCGTTGAGACTTACACAGCAGGTATTGTTCTTACTGGTACTGAGATAAAGTCTATACGTGCTGGTAAGGCTTCGTTGGTTGATTCTTACTGCTATATAACAAAAGGTGAAATGTGGGTTCAGGGGATGAACATATCTCCTTATTTCTATGGATCGTATGCCAATCATGAAGCAAAACGCCCCCGTAAACTCCTATTGAACCGAAAAGAAATACGTAGCCTTGAAGCAGAGTCAAAGACTCCAGGCTTCACTATCATTCCAACACTTATCTTCATTGATGAGAACGGACGAGCAAAGGTTGACATTGCACTGGCAAGAGGTAAGAAAGAATACGACAAACGACAAACACTAAAAGAGAAGGAAGACCGGCGAGAAATGGATCGGGCAAAGAAACATTATTAAAGCATAATGAAGTTAAGGGATAACATTAAAGATAGAATACTGATTTTAGACGGTGCGATGGGCACTATGATTCAAGGATATCACTTGACGGAGCAGGACTTCCGAGGTAACCTTGAACTTTTGCAGATGCTCAATTATCAGGGTAATAATGATATGTTGAACCTGTCACGCCCTGATATCATAGAGGATATTCATCGTCGTTATTTAGAGGTGGGAGCTGATATTATCAGTACTAACACCTTCTCTGCACAGCGTGTTTCGCAAGCAGATTACCACATGGAAAGCTTCTCTCGTGATATTGCCTACGCAGGAGCAAAGCTTGCACGTAAATGTGCTGATGAATATTCGACCACAGATAAACCTCGTTATGTCGCAGGTAGTATTGGTCCTACGAACAAGACTTGTTCTATGTCCCCTGATGTAAGCGACCCTGCTAAGCGTGACCTTGCGTATGATGCACTCTTTGATGCTTATAGCGAGCAGGTTGCTGCGATGATAGAAGGGGGTATTGATGCCGTGTTGATTGAGACTATCTTTGATACGCTTAATGCTAAGGTAGCGATTGATGCCTCATTGTCTGAGATGAAGAAGGCGGGTGTCGACCTACCTATTATGCTGTCAGTGACCATTACCGACCTGTCTGGAAGAACGCTTAGCGGTCAGACACTCGATGCTTTCCTTGCATCAGTATCGTCTTATCCTATCTTTTCTGTTGGTCTTAACTGTTCGTTCGGAGCCGAACAGATGCGCCCTTATTTGAAGGAGTTGGCAGCTAAAGCACCTTATTATATAAGCATTCATCCAAATGCGGGTCTGCCAAACTCGATGGGAGAATATGATGAAACACCTGAAATCATGGTACCACAGATGGCTTCCTTTGTGGATGAAGGGCTTGTGAATATCATTGGTGGCTGTTGTGGAACAACGGAAGAGTTTATTGCAGGCTACGTAAAAGTTGTTGAAGGAAAGAAACCTCATATACCTGTTGATGCGCCAAAGGAGATGATTCTCTCTGGGCTTGAGCAGTTCCGACTGACCCCAGAAATATCATTTGTGAATGTTGGTGAACGTTGTAATGTTGCTGGAAGCCGTAAGTTCCTTCGCTTAGTTAAAGAGAAGAACTACGAGGAAGCGCTGACCATTGCTCGTAAACAGGTGGATGATGGTGCGTTGGTACTGGATATCAATATGGACGATGGTCTGTTGGAGGCAAAAGATGAGATGGCTCATTTCGTCAATATGATTTCATCAGAACCAGAGATTGCTCGTGTTCCATTGATGATTGACTCATCTGATTGGGAGGTAGTTGTATCTGCTTTGAAGTGTGTACAGGGTAAAGCGATTGTCAACTCTATTTCTTTGAAAGAAGGTGAAGAGGTCTTTATTCGCCATGCAAAGGATGTACTGCGCTTCGGTGCAGCTGTTGTTGTAATGTGCTTCGATGAAGAAGGACAGGCAACAAGCTACGAGCGTCGTATCGAGATAGCTGAAAGAGCTTATAAGATTCTTACAGAGAAAGTGGGTTTTCCACCTCAGGACATTATCTTTGACCCAAATATTCTTGCTATTTGTACGGGTATGAAAGAGCATAATAGCTATGCTGTCGACTTCATCCGTGCAACGGAATGGATAAAGAAGAACCTGCCTGGTGCGCACGTTAGTGGTGGTGTAAGTAACCTTTCATTTAGTTTCCGAGGTAATAACTATATCCGTGAAGCGATGCATGCCGTATTCCTTTATCATGCCATTCAGGTGGGTATGGACTTTGGTATTGTCAATCCAGCTACCAAAGTGACATACGCCGATATACCAGAAGACCATCTGAAGATAATTGAAGACGTTGTTCTGGATAGGGTAGAGGGAGCCGACGAACTACTGATTGAACTGGCTAACAAGATTCTTGAGGAAAAAGAAGCGCAAAAGAATGGTGGTGCTACGCAGGAAGTAGAGCAAGAAGCATGGCGTAATGAAGCGTTGGAAGACAGATTAAAATATGCACTACGTAAAGGTATTTCAACCTATTTGAATGAGGATATTCATGAAGCATTGGAGAAGTATCCACACGCTGTGAACATTATTGAAGGTCCTTTGATGCAGGGTATGAACGAAGTAGGCGACTTGTTCGGTGCTGGTAAGATGTTCTTACCACAGGTTGTCAAGACTGCCCGCACCATGAAAGATGCTGTAGCTATCCTTCAACCTTATATTGAAAAGGAGAAGGTAGATGGTAAGGCTATTGCAGGAAAGGTGCTATTGGCTACTGTAAAGGGCGATGTGCACGATATCGGAAAGAATATTGTGGGCGTTGTGATGGCTTGTAACAACTATGAAGTAATTGATTTGGGCGTTATGGTGCCAGCTGATCAGATTATTAAGAAAGCCAAGGAAGAGAATGTTGACTTGATCGGATTGTCTGGTCTCATTACACCAAGTCTGCAGGAGATGGTAAACAGTGTTGTAGCATTCAAGGAAGCGGGATTGAATATTCCTGTTATGATTGGTGGTGCAACAACCTCTCAACTCCATGTAGCACTGAAGATTGCTCCACTATACGATGCTCCAGTTGTATGGGTTAAAGACGCTTCTGTCAATCCTTCCATAGCAGCAGCACTGCTTAATGACAAAGAGCGTGAACGTTTCTGCAAAGACTTAGACGCAACATACGAGAAACTTCGTGCTGGTTATAAAGAAGAACAACAAAAGGTTTTGTCCTTGAGCAAGGCAAGAGAGAACAAACTCAACCTTTTTGAATAAAGAGTTAATTGATTGATTTATATCGAGTATAAGAAAGGACTTGATTTATTTTGTTTTGTCTTTGAATTATAGTACTTTTGCAAAGACTAAGTAGGCATATAAGAAGAAAAGATAGTTTTCTTATACTTGTTTGCTTTATTATTGCAATAAGATAATATTGACGATATGCAGTTGAAAAAGAAAAGATGGCACTGTCTTCCAGGACAGGAGCCAACCGAAATGGACTTAAAGATAATGGCTCTTGAGAAGAAGGGCAAACTCGTTCCTACACGTGATATGATTAAGACACCTGAGCAGATTGAAGGTATCCGAAAGAGTGGTATAGTCAATACTGGCTGTTTGGATGCTGTCGCTGAGGCTATCCACGCAGGAATGAATACACAGGAGATTGATGATATCTGTATGCAGTATTGCAAGGACCACAATGCAATCCCTGCCTGCTTGAACTATGAGGGATATCCTAAGAGTGTATGCACAAGTATTAATGAAGTTGTGTGTCATGGTGTTCCAAAGAAAGAAGATGTTCTTCAAGAAGGTGATATTATCAATGTTGATATGACTACGATTGTAGATGGCTATTATGCAGATGCAAGTCGTATGTTCATCATTGGAAAGACAACACCAGAGAAGGAACGATTAGTTCGTGTAGCGAAGGAATGCCTTGAAATTGGTGCTGAAGCAGCTAAGCCTTATTCCTTTGTAGGTGACATCGGTCATGCTATACAGAAGCATGCCGAGAAGAATGGCTATGGTGTTGTACGTGACCTCTGTGGTCATGGTGTAGGTATCGAGTTCCATGAGCAGCCAGATGTTGTTCACTATGGACATAAAGGTACTGGTATGTTACTGGTTCCCGGTATGGTATTTACCATTGAACCAATGATTAATATGGGCACATGGAAAGTCTTTATTGATGCTGACGACCCGTATGGTTGGGAGGTTATCACAGGTGATGAGAAGCCTTCAGCTCAGTGGGAGCATACTTTCGTTATGACAGAACATGGATTAGAGATTCTGACACATTAATGTCTTTTATTCTCTTAGGAGAGAATCTAACAGAAAATGGTAAAAGAAGATATTTATATATTAGGTATAGAAAGCAGTTGTGATGACACAAGTGCTGCCGTATTGAGGAATGGTGTTATCCTTAGTAATGTAACAGCCTCACAGGAGGTACATAAAGCTTACGGAGGAGTTGTTCCTGAACTTGCTTCAAGAGCTCACCAACAGAACGTGGTTCCTGTTGTTGACCAAGCGTTGAAGCGTGCAGGTATTACTAAAGAACAACTTTCAGCCATTGCCTTTACACGTGGTCCAGGATTGATGGGTAGTCTTTTGGTTGGTGTAAACTTTGCCAAAGGTTTTGCTCGTTCATTGAATATCCCTATGATTGAAGTAAACCATTTGCAGGGTCATGTCATGGCTCACTTCATCAAGGAAAGCGATGACGACAATCACATGCCTCCATTCCCATTCATTTGTCTCTTGGTATCTGGTGGTAATTCTCAGATTGTTAAGGTGAATGCTTATAATGATATGGAAGTACTCGGTCAGACTATTGACGATGCAGCTGGTGAGGCTATTGATAAGTGTTCAAAGGTGATGGGACTCGGTTATCCTGGTGGTCCAATCATTGATAGGCTTGCACGTCAAGGTAATCCTCTGGCTTATAAGTTTGCAGAGCCTAATGTTGCAGGCTTTGATTACTCTTTCTCTGGTCTTAAGACATCATTCTTATATAATATGAGAAAATGGGTAGAGGAAGATCCGGATTTCATAGAGCATCATAAAGAAGACATTGCAGCCAGTCTTGAGCATGCGATAGTTGATATACTTATGAAAAAACTGCGCTTAGCCGTTAAAGAGACAGGCATTAAGCATGTAGCTGTTGCGGGTGGCGTATCAGCTAATAATGGTCTTCGTAATGCGTTCCATGACCATGCAGAGCGTTATGGTTGGACAATTTACATACCAAAGTTTAGCTACACGACAGACAATGCAGCAATGATTGCCAGTGTAGGTAACTTCAAGTATCAAGACAAAGACTTTACACAGATGGATATCCCAGTATTTAGTAAAGTAACTTTTGAATAATAACAAAATTAAGTCCTATAATTAAGAATAAGTTTATGGAATTTGAAAGTAAGATAATATCACGTCAAATTGGTGACATCCTTTATGCTTCTGGTTACACAATTGGAACAGCAGAAAGTTGCACAGGTGGTCGTATCAGCGAAGCAATTATGGCTATCCCAGGATCATCTAATTATTATAAAGGAGGAGTAGTTGCTTATACGGATGAAGTAAAGGAGAAACTACTTGGTGTATCTCACGAAGTACTTGAGGAAAAAAGCGCTGTATCCGAAGAGGTTGCACGTGAGATGGCATTAGGTACTATAAAAGCTATTGGAGTAGACTTTGCCATTGCATCTACAGGAGTAGCAGGTCCAGGTGGTGGCACAGCAGAACATCCGGTGGGTACTATTTGGTTGGCATACGGCAACAAAGATGAGGTAAAAACGTTTAAGTTAACAGAAGATTTCGGACGTGACATCAATCTTGCCATTGCAACAAACAAAGCAATCCGTCTATTCCTTGATTTCCTAAAAGAATTAGATATTAAGTCCGAATAAACTCGCAAAAAAGCTTAAAAGCAGTAATTATTGTAGTAAAAGTTTTGCTTATTTGAAACTTTTTTGTAATTTTGCACCCTGTTTGGAATAGGTATCAATTAACGAATCACAAAACAAAGATAGAAATGTCTAAGATTTGTCAAATCACAGGAAAGAAGGCACAGATAGGTTGTAACGTGTCTCACTCAAAGCACCGTACAAAGAGAAGCTTTGATGTTAACCTTTTCAGCAAGAAATTCTACTATGTAGAGGAGTCTTGTTGGATTCAGCTGAAGATTAGTGCTGCTGGTCTTCGTCTTATTAACAAGGTAGGTCTTGATGCAGCACTCAAGCAGGCTGTGTCTAAGGGTTATGTTGACTGGAAGGACATTAAGGTAATAGGAGACTAAATATCATGGCAAAGAAAGCTAAAGGAAACAGAGTCCAAGTTATCTTGGAATGTACCGAGATGAAGAACAGTGGTATGGCTGGTACAAGCCGTTACGTAACTACAAAGAATCGTAAGAATACTCCTGAGCGCCTTGAGCTCATGAAGTACAATCCTGTTCTGAAGAAGGTTACCCTTCACAAGGAGATTAAGTAAGCTCGCTAAAAAGAGTAGTATAGTTAATAGTTAAAATTAATAGACTATGGCAAAGAAAGCGGTCGCTACCCTCCACGAAGGTTCTACGGATGGTCGCGCATATTCAAAGGTTATCAAGATGGTAAAGAGCCCTAAGACTGGTGCTTACATCTTCGATGAGCAGATGGTCCCAAATGAGGACGTTAAAGAATTCTTTAAGAATTAATTCTATAAAGATACAATCAATAAAAGGCTATAGGTTTTCCTATAGCCTTTATTTGTTTTAGCACATTATACCAACTTTAATTCACACAACACATCCAAATTTATTTTCATAAACGCTTATAAGAAACAATAGAGTAGGAGAGTTACTTACGACAATAAATGTATATTCTAAGGGTAAATAGCTTAATCTACTGGCATGTATTTAACCATAATCAGTCATTATATAGTTTTATTACTATGATATTGTTTCCTAACATCTTTTATTTTCTTATCAGTATCTTGTCTGTCTTTGTAACTTAACATAGCACGATACGCCTGCGCTAAAAAGATAACCTATCTGCTCGATAATAAAACAAAATATGTTTAGAATCTAACGACCGATATGAGTTTAAGCAGACAAGAAAGATTTTATTATAAAGCTATTCTTAACCTCATCGTACATATACATATCTTACAAGAATATTTTTATTTTAATTTCCTGTCACTTTTAACACTTCATCTACTTCTCTGTAATCTAACAAGTTAAGCACATACAACAGATGACAGCAGTGACAGCAAATTGAAATTCACCAACTGTCTAAGCAATTCCACAAACTACATATCTACTGCCCTCCAACATCTGTTGTCTCCATCTCTATCGCCTCCACAAAATTCACCAATCATATAACACAAAAAAGTCCAGCTAATAGCTGAACTTTCGTTTGGTAGTCGATAGGGGAATCGAACCCCTATGCCAAGATTGAGAATCTTGTATCCTAACCATTAGATGAATCGACCAGAGTAAATAATTTCCATAAAGAGGATGTTTAGTAGTCGATAGGGGAATCGAACCCCTATGCCAAGATTGAGAATCTTGTATCCTAACCGTTAGATGAATCGACCAAAATACATTTGAGATTATGAGATAAAGCGGAAGGAGGGGGATTCGAACCCCCGGTACGCGAATGCGCACGGCAGTTTAGCAAACTGCTGGTTTCAGCCACTCACCCATCCTTCCAAGATGGCCTTTAACCGAATTACCAAGCATTATCTCAAATGCGAGTGCAAAGATAGTACTTTATTTTCATACCTCAAAATTTTTCGTTGTCTTTTTCTTTTATTCTATGAAAAAACACAGCAATGACTAGAATATTAATGATAGAAACAGAATATATCTCTTTTAGAAAAGAAAATGTAAGTATAGTTTAATCGAATTGAGTTTTCTTGAAAAAAGTTTGCATATATGAAATGTAATAACGACTTTTGTATAACATATTTGTTAAGAACGATAGTTTGGAATCTAAGAGCTATGTGTTAATTGGATTTACATAATTAACCGCCCTATTAAGTTAATATAGTATCTTGAAGAATAAAGAATTGATAGCATGAGGGTAAAAATGATATTACCAGCGTTGCAAGAGGCAGAAAGCCCTTATTGGCGACCAATCAAATACTCGCTTTTTCCACCTTTGGGATTAGCTACACTTGCAGCCTATTTCTCTGAAAATGACGATGTAGAGATACAAGATCAACACATTGAGAAACTAAAGTTGGATGATACTCCAGATTTGGTTTGTATTTAAGTCTACGTTACTAATGCTTATAGGGCTTACAAGATTGCTGATGAGTATAGAAGAAGAGGTGTGTATGTAGTTATGGGAGGACTTCACGTTACAAGTCTTCCTGATGAAGCTGCACAACACGCCGACACACTTATCTTAGGGCCAGGGGAAGAAGCATTCCCACGATTCATCAAAGACTTACGCGAAGGGCACCCTCAAAAACGATATGTAGCAAGTTGGAGAAGTATTGAAAACATTCCTCCTGTACGTCGTGACCTTATTAAAAGAGAGAAGTATTTTGTACCAAACTCGCTTGTTGTTTCCCGTGGCTGTCCTCATCATTGCGATTTTTGCTACAAGGATGCCTTCTATAGCGAGGGTAAATCGTTTTACACCCGAAAGGTAGACGATGCCTTAGCTGAAATTGATAGTCTACCTGGCAGACATCTCTATTTCCTTGACGATCATCTTTTAGGTAATCCTCACTTCGCATCAGAATTATTTGAAGGTATGCGCGGTATGGGTAGAGTTTTTCAGAGTGCCTCTACTGTTGCAGCAGTACTAAATGGTAATTTGATAGAAAAAGCTGCCGAGGCAGGATTACGAAGTTTGTTTTTAGGCTTCGAGACATTTTCTCCAGACAATCTTCGTTCAAGTAACAAACTACAAAACTTATCGAAAGATTATGTAGCAGCTGTTGAACGACTGCATAGTCTTGGTATAATGATAAACGGAAGTTTTGTTTTTGGACTTGACCATGATGATAAAGACGTATTTCGACGAACTGTTGATTGGGGAATTGAACATAGCATAACAACAGCAACTTTCCATGTTTTAACTCCTTATCCAGGAACTCGTCTGTTTCAACAGATGGAACGAGATGGACGGATTACATCCTATGACTGGAGTAAATATGATACCCGAACAGTTGTGTACAAAACATTGGGATTGACCGCAGAAGAGTTAAAACAAGGCTACGAGTGGGCTTATCATAACTTCTATTCATGGAGTAATATTTTTAAGGCAAGCTTTGGTCACGATAACATAAAGCAGCAATTGGCTCATCTTTTTTATATGGGAGGGTGGAAGAAGTTTGAACCTTTCTGGAACTTTATGATTCAATATGGTAACCTCAATCGTATGTTACCCGTGCTGGAGAACCTATTGGCTAATACAAATGGTCATAAAACAAAAAGTACATGATTAACAAGGATATATACTAAAAAGAGGGTGTGTCAAAATTGATACATCCTCTTTTTTTACTCTCCCTTAACCTTGTCTACCACATAATTCATTATTTACTGCAGCTATGCTGCTAATTTCATATAAAATGATTTATTGGGCTTTAAATAGCCTATATAAACTTGTATAGAGTATCTGAAGGTTACAAAAAGTACCTCCATAACGGCTTTTAGTTCCTTGAGATTGGTTTTTCTACACATTTTCCCTATGTTAAAGGCTATAGCAAAGAAGGCAAAGTCCATATTGACCTTGTCTTTTCCAAAATGCCTAAACCTCTTGTAGGCTTTATTATATTTTGTTTGTCCAAAAACAGCTTCAGGTTCTATGCACCTTCGTCCTCGATGCTTGATGCCTTCTTTCGAGGTCAGTAGTTCCCGTGCCTTTTGTTTATAGTGCTGTAGTTGATGGTTTACTTCTATAATTCTGTTCCCTCTTGCCTTAAAACATGAGCCTCTCAACGGACAACCATCACAGCGTTCTGCCTGATAACGTACGCTGTAAGTAACGAATCCGTTAGAGGTTAGGGAACGCTTCATACCTATACGCTTCATGTGCTGTCCCATAGGGCAGACGTAGAAATCCTGTTCCTTATTATAATAAAGGCTTGCGGGACTGAATGGGTTAGGTGTGTAGCGTGGGCGCTGCTCTTTATGGAAGTAGTTATACTTCACATAGGCTTCCATATTATGTACATCCATGAACAGATAGTTCTCCTCGGAGCCATACCCCGAATCGGCTACGACTGTCTTGGCATAACGATGATAGCGTGATTTGAAAGACTCCAAGAAAGAAGAAAGTGTGAGCGTGTCTGTACGGTTAGCATAGAGTGCAAAGTCGGTGATGAACTGGTTCTCAGTTGCTATCTGCAGATTATATCCAGGCTTAGTCTGTCCGTTCCGCATAGCATCCTCCTTCATGTGCATAAACGTGGCATCAGGGTCGGTCTTGCTGTAGGAGTTTCTCTCTCCCATAATCTCAAGGTGTTGGTCATACTCCTGGAGTTTATTACGTTTCTTCTCAAGCTCTTTAAGCTGTTTTTTCTTGGTTCTAACAGCCTGCTTCTCTTCTTTTGTCTTAGGCTCAGGAGCTGATTCCAAAGACTTGTTCAATTCCTTGGATATCTCATCGAGCAGAGCTGCAGTAAACTCGACACCTTCTGTCTTAGCGGCATTGTCCTGCGCTATGACATCATCAACCTGAAGCAAGAGTGTGCGTATTTGTTCCTGCAACTTGGCGCGGTTCTTTTCCACGGTTCTCTTCCAAACGAAGGTATACTTGTTGGCTTTCGATTCTATCTTTGTGCCGTCAATATATTCAACGTCAAGACTTATCAAACCTTTGGCTGCAAGTACTAATACGACTTGTGTGAAGATATTGTTGATTTCCTTTTTCACACGATTACGAAAACGATTGATGGTAATAAAATCAGGCTGCTCATATCCTGCCAGATAGATGAAATGAATGTCACGCTTGAGAAGCGACTCTATGCGACGGCAGGAATAGATATTATTCATATAGGCGTAAAGAATCACCTTGAGCATCA
>NZ_JH114140.1:202034-205137 GCF_000224595.1 Prevotella sp. C561
TATTCAACGTCAAGACTTATCAAACCTTTGGCTGCAAGTACTAATACGACTTGTGTGAAGATATTGTTGATTCCTTTTTCACACGATTACGAAAACGATTGATGGTAATAAAATCAGGCTGCTCATATCCTGCCAGATAGATGAAATGAATGTCACGCTTGAGAAGCGACTCTATGCGACGGCAGGAATAGATATTATTCATATAGGCGTAAAGAATCACCTTGAGCATCATTTGTGGATGATAAGGCTTGCGACCACTGGGCTTATAAAGCTTGTAGACATTATCCAACATAAGATTATCCACCAAGGCGTCTAAAAGACGAACAGGGTCATCTTCTGCGATATCCTTATCGATTCTTTGAGGAAAAAGAATCATTTTCTTGTGTATGTAAGAACGAAAGTGTACCTTTGTCATAATGAGAATTTTTGAATGCCTAAAGGTACAAAAACTTTAGGAAATAGCAAAGCCCTGGCTCTCGCGATTTGTTTCGCAGTGCTTTTCTTAGTTTGGATATTTCTTCCAACTTCGGTATATTCCAGAATACTTGGTTTGATTAGTAATGCTTTGGGCTTTCTAAGCATGGTTCTATCCTATCGGTCAGAGGAGAAAAACAAGAAGAGAACGGAATGAAGTAAATTCTAATTTATCGAACAGACAGATATGGCAAAACGAGAGTACATACAGGCCAACAAGGATTGGCTGGAGGCAAAAGCCCAGGAGGAAGGCGTGAAGGCACTTCCGAAGGGAATATATTATAAGGTGTTAGCAGAGGGTGATGCCCAAAGTGGCAAGCCCAGTGTAAGAAGTATCGTGTCGGCTCACTATACTGGCAAGACCATCAATGGCAAGACATTCGACAGTAGCCGTGGCGGTGTGCCGTTGGCT
Source organism: Prevotella sp. C561 (assembly GCF_000224595.1). Taxonomy (NCBI): domain Bacteria; kingdom Pseudomonadati; phylum Bacteroidota; class Bacteroidia; order Bacteroidales; family Prevotellaceae; genus Prevotella; species Prevotella sp. C561. The sequence goes on from NZ_JH114140.1 coordinate 202,921, forward strand.
TGCAGGCTATGTGACCTCATTGAGGGCTGGATCATCGCCATGCAGCAGATGCACATCGGTGACAAATGGGAAGTCTATATCCCAGCCGAAATGGGCTATGGCAAATTCTCCCAGCCAAGCATTCCCGGTGGTTCGACATTGATATTTGAAATTGAGCTGTTAGGAATAGCATAAAGCATATGACGATATGAATCCCGTAGCCATTCGACTCCTCAACCAGCAACTCATCGCTCCACAGTTCGACACACCTGCCGAAGTAGTGCGTTATATGGGTGCCATGCAAGCGCAAGAATATCGCATGATGCGCTGGGCGGTGGCCATGCGCACTCGCAAGCCTTCGTACAATGCCTTTAAGAAAGCGTTCGACGAAGGCGAGATAATCCGTCTTCACCTGATGCGAGGCACTTGGCAACTTGTCTCGGCAGAGGACTACTGGATGCTGATTGACCTTTGTGCGCCCAAAGCGCTTGCTGCAATCAAAAGCTGGATGCGTAGCAATAGAATCAGCATATCGGAGGAGGAAGAAAAAAATATCCGCAAGATAATCTTTCAAGCTGTCAGCGACAAGGGAAGTGCAACGAAAGAGGACATCGTGCAGTCATTGGCAAGGAAAGATATTCAGATGGATGAACACAGACTATCGTACCATATACGCATGGCAGAGATTTCCGGGACTATATGTAGTGGAGAACTATTGCCGCTCAAAGCCATCTATGCACTTACTTCCAACAAAGTGAAGCCCAAGGTAAAGATGGACAAGGACGAAGCCCTGATGCGTTTTACCCGCAAGTATTTCCAGAGCCGTCAACCAGCCACGCTGGAGGATTTCGTCTGGTGGTCAGGATTGAACGTCAGCGACTGTAGAAGAGGCATAGAGCTATTAGGCCATACCATTCACGAAGAGAAATGGCAAGGCAGGGAGTTCTACCTGACCGACGATTATCGCACACGAGGTTTCCGCAAGGGAAAGTTCCTGCTGATTCCTCCATACGATGAATACCTCATCAGCTACAAGTCACGCGACATTGTGCTCCCTCCTGAGTATCGGCACCGTGCCCACAACAACAGTGGTATCTTTCAGCCGGTCGTGGCTTACGACGGCATCATTTCCGGCAATTGGTCTCCGTTCAAAGATAATTGCCAGATAGAGTTCTTCCAGGGAGGTCATGACATGGAACATGTCAAGGAGGCTTGGCACGAGTACATTAAATATAAATAAGAGAATTGAGATATGAATCATCTGGAACATCCTGATAGCATTGATGGGATTATCAAAGAAGTTTCGGCAAAGGACACTCATGTGCTCTACCGTGAAGTGATGTCGATTACGGACACGATGGACGTTCTACGAGCCAAGTGGAACGTAGAGATCCTGACGGCAATTATTTGTGGGCAGACAAGGTTCAAGGATATTCTGGCAGTAGTGAAGGGCATCAGCGAGAATGTGCTCTCAGACCGTCTCAGGCAGTTGGCTGACGACCGTCTGATTGATAAACAGGAATGCTATGGTTATCCGCCACGGGTGGAGTATCGGCTGACGGAACACGGCAAGCAACTCTATGTGGTACGTAACAACGCAAGCACTGACCCATTTGTTCCTGTAACTTGGCGCGGTTCTTTTCCACGGTTCTCTTTCAAACGAAGGTATACTTGTTGGCTTTCGATTCTATCTTTGTGCCGTCAATATATTCAACGTCAAGACTTATCAAACCTTTGGCTGCAAGTATTAATACAACCTGTGTGAAGATATTGTTGATTTCCTTTTTCACACGATTACGAAAACGATTGATGGTTATAAAATTAGGCTGCTCATATCCTGCCAGATAGATGAAATGAATGTCACGCTTGAGGAGCGACTCTATACGACGGCAGGAATAGATATTATTCATATAGGCGTAAAGAATCACCTTGAGCATCATTTGTGGATAATAAGGCTTGCGACCACTGGGCTTATAAAGCTTGTAGACATTATCCAACATAAGATTATCCACCAAGGCGTCTAAAAGATGAACAGGGTCATCTTCTGCGATATCCTTATCGATTCTTTGAGGAAAAAGAATCATTTTCTTGTGTATGTAAGAACGAAAGTGTACCTTTGTCATAATGAGATTTTTTGTATGCCTAAAGGTACAAAAACTTTAGGAAATAGCAAAGCCCTGGCTTGAGAAAGTCGGGGCTTTGTGCATAAAAAGAGGATGTGGACATTTTGACACACCC
>NZ_JH114140.1:205270-316617 GCF_000224595.1 Prevotella sp. C561
TAGACATTATCCAACATAAGATTATCCACCAAGGCGTCTAAAAGATGAACAGGGTCATCTTCTGCGATATCCTTATCGATTCTTTGAGGAAAAAGAATCATTTTCTTGTGTATGTAAGAACGAAAGTGTACCTTTGTCATAATGAGATTTTTTGTATGCCTAAAGGTACAAAAACTTTAGGAAATAGCAAAGCCCTGGCTTGAGAAAGTCGGGGCTTTGTGCATAAAAAAGAGGATGTGGACATTTTGACACACCCTCTTCATTATGTATATTTAAAAGTAACTGTAAGCCTACAAATTACTTCTTCATCCCTTTATAAGCCTGGTTCATTCCCTTAACAACATCATCAGTGATGTTATATGCAGGATCAGCATAAAGGATATTATCTCCACTCTTAGCGAGGATAATACTGTACTTATTATCCTTGTTATACAATTTCAAGTAATTGTGTACACTATCAGAGAGAGCCTTGTTATACTTAGCAACTTCGTTCTGGTACTCAGCTCCAAGACGCTGCTGCAAAGCGTCAGCATCCTGAGCCTGCTTCTGTATACTTGCCTGTATCTGCTGTGCCTGTGCCTGTGTGTACTTATTTGCCTGAATATTCTGCTGGAAGTTTGCAGCCGCAGCCTGAATAGCCTTCTGCTTACCAGCCAATGTACGCTGAATATTAGCTTCCTTTGCTTTAATGAGCTTTGTCACGTCTTTCCAATAAGTGTACTGGCTCATGATAGAGTCAATCTCTACGTAAGCAACTTTCTGACCACCAGTTGCAGGTGCTGCTGATGATGTTGTTTCAGTCTTGTTAGCTGCTGTGTCGTTCTGTTGCGGTTGATTGTTACATGCAATAAAAGCAAATGATGCTAAAGCAAGCACTGCCATACTGCTAAATGATTTCTTCATTTCTATTGTATTTTAATTAATTATTTCCTATTTAATATGCCTTGTTCCTTCTTCTGGCTTCCTTGTCTTGGTCGATAACACAATGAATACCTTTCTCTTTAAGATAGGCATTGTCTGATATATGCTGCGACTGGAACTCACCATCCTTCTTGATGAGTACACGTACTCCGAGGAGCAACATGGCTATAGCAATTATTAACAATGTTAACAATAAAGTTACAAACATTTTCTTTATCTTTGCATTTATATTGACCGCAAAGTTAATATAAAACAGCAAGATTACAAAAAAAATATTATTAAAAATGGCAAATGTAGAATTAAAACCTGCTTGCGTCTTTGAGCAGTTCGCTAAAATCAACCAAATACCACGCCCATCTAAGCATGAAGAGCAGATGATTAGTTATTTACAGGAGTTTGCGAAAGAACGCAACCTTGATGTAAAGGTAGACAAAGTTGGCAATGTATTGATTTCTAAGCCTGCTACTAAAGGCTATGAGAATCGTCCGACAGTTGTACTTCAGAGCCACATGGATATGGTATGTGACAAACTTGTTGATATAGAATTTGATTTCCATAAAGATGCTATTCAGACTTATGTCGATGGTGAATGGCTACATGCTAAGGGGACAACCCTTGGTGCTGACGATGGAATCGGTGTTGCATACGAGTTAGCCATACTTGATTCTAACGAAATAGAACATGGTCCTATCGAGTGTCTCTTTACACGTGATGAGGAGACAGGACTTACAGGTGCATTTGGTTTGGAGGCTGGTTTCATGACAGGAAACTATCTTATCAACCTTGATTCAGAAGATGAAGGCCAGATATTCGTAAGTTGTGCTGGTGGTAATAGTACAACTGCTATCTTCCACTTCGAACGTGAGAATGCACCAGAAGGTTATTTCTTCATGGAAGCAAGTCTGAAGGGTCTTGTTGGTGGTCACTCTGGTGATGATATAAATAAGAAACGTGCCAATGCTATCAAAGTCCTTGCACGCTTCTTATATGCCGAACAATCAAAGATGGACCTTCGCCTAAGCTACTGGAATTCAGGTAAGATGCACAATGCTATCCCACGTGATGGTAAGGTACTCTTCGCCGTTCCTGCAGCTAATAAAGAAACTGTTAAAGCAGACTGGAATGTCTTCAGTAAAGATGTTGAGGATGAGTTTCATGTTACAGACACATCAATGGCTTGGAAACTTGAGAGTGCAGAGGCGGCACCAGTCATGCCAAAGCAGATTTCTCATAATGCTATCCTTGCTTTGCAGGCACTCGACAATGGTCCATTGACCAACTGTCAGGATGAAGCTTTGGCTTATATGGTTGAGACTTCAAGCAATGTTGCAAGCATACAGACCGATGAGAATAAGTTGACTGTTGTATCTTCACAGCGTTCAAACGTTATGAGTAACTTAGTAAACATGACCAACACTGTTCGTGCATGTTTCGAGTTGGCTGGTGCTGAGATTGTTGTTGATGACAGTTATCCAGCATGGAAGATGAATCCAAACTCCGAGTTAGTGCACGTTGCAGTTGAGCAATATAAGAATATCTTCGGTAAGGAACCACTCGTTCTTGGTATTCATGCGGGTCTTGAGTGTGGTCTTTTCTCTGAGAAATATCCTCATTTGGATATGATTAGCTTTGGTCCAACACTTCGTTATGTCCATACACCAGACGAGTGTCTACTTATCCCTACAGTTCAAATGGTATGGGATCATCTCCTTGCTGTTCTCAAGAACATCAAGTAGAATTACGTATTTAATATAGTATATATTTCTCTTTACTATATCAGCCATCTTGTTTTTAATAAGACAAGATGGCTTTTTGTATTTATGTCTGTACTATCTTTTGTCGGTAAACCTTGTTTATCATATTATGCTGATCGTCTACATCACTTGTACTAACCATGAACTCCACACATGTTGGGATAAAGCACGATTGAAGACAATGGTAGGGTAGATATGTGTTTATCAGTTCTTATAACCTGAGGGGCTTATTAATCAATCATAGAAAAGAACAGGAGATGACCTTGTTATACAGGTAGGCATATATGTTTCAAGGACTCTTGGTCAATAGCTTACTTTGTTCTTAGCACGTTTACTCTTATAATGTCTTTTTACAACCTTATTCCCTTCATAGCTAAACTCAACTAATGTTGTATCATTGAGTTGACTATTTATTATATAAGCACTATTGATATTAGCTCTATTTTCATTATAATATATAATCATGTCTTTTGCTATGAGCTTTATAAGAGGAAACTCTGAATAAGTTTCATATTTAAGATAGTCTACTTCAGATGGAGTAAACTCATCACGTCTAACAGCAATGACCCTATAACTTAGACAAGAAGGTTCATGAGCATTCCCCAACATTTTTTGTATAGCTTCTGAGTTATTCCTATTGGTAGTGTAAGTTGTTTTCCCCTTCTTAACTATGTATGAAAAGCTATCAGTTACCGTTAATAACGTAGAGTCAGAACTAATCGAATATTTCCCATTAATGTGCTTAATAGTATCATTAAGCCACAGTTTGAACTTTTGTTCGGGAGATATTTTTATATCCTTCTGAGGTCTTGATGCCGCAAATATAGATAATGCTATTAGAAATATCAAGCACATGGTAGCAGTCTTTTTCATTATCTAAATGTTTTAATGTTCACTACGCTGAGTATGTAAAATAACGCTGCTTGGCTGAAATCATCTTGCTTTACTCTCACTCAATACGCAAACGCCTCGAACAAGAAATGCATATTCCGTGGACGGAGAGTATTGTCCTTTCAAGGAATGAGTTACGACTATTAACCTATTGTTTGTTATATTCTCATAGGCAAAAGTATATAACATTCTTGAGAAACCCAAAGGAATGAGAACTTATTTCAGAATGAGTTGTATATATAGATGTAATACTATGCCTCATACGCCACCAACAGTATTTGCACATAGAGCCACAAACCTGCGTGTAGAATGATTAGATATAGAGAAGTCAAAAGAATAACAAGTAATGTCAGAAAGCATCTTGTGATATTATTGAAAATATTAGTTGATTACTAACGATGGCACAGAGTTTGTTATAAGGTATGCAAAATAAAAATAATTAAAATTATATTGCTATGCAAAAAGGAAATATTGGGGTTACAACAGAGAACATATTCCCCGTCATCAAAAAGTTCTTATATTCAGATCATGACATCTTCTTGCGTGAGATGGTATCTAACGCAGTTGATGCAACACAAAAGATGAAAACACTCTCTACGATTGGCGAGTTCAAAGGAGAGCTTGGTGATTTGAGTGTTCGTGTAATTTTAGACGAGAAGGCTGGTACATTGACCATTAGAGATCATGGTATCGGTATGACTGCAGAGGAGATAGAGAAATACATCAACCAAATAGCCTTCTCCGGTGTTAATGATTTCCTCGAGAAGTATCAGGACAAGGCAGAGGCCATCATTGGCCATTTCGGTCTTGGTTTCTACTCTTCTTTCATGGTTTCAAAGAAGGTTGAGATTATCACAAAGAGCTATAAGGAAGGTAGTAAAGCTGTAAAATGGAGTTGCGATGGCAGCCCAGAATATACACTTGAAGATGTTGATAAAGAGGAGCGTGGAAGTGATGTGGTTCTTTATATAGATGATGATTGCAAGGAGTTCTTGCAGAAGTCTAAAATAGAAGAGCTGCTGAACAAGTATTGTAAGTTCATGGCTGTACCTGTAGTCTTTGGTAAGAAGACTGAGTGGAAGGATGGAAAAACTGTTGACACAGAGGAAGATAATGTTATTAATAGCGTTGAACCATTGTGGGTAAAGGCACCATCAAGTCTGAAGGATGAAGACTATAAGAGCTTCTATCGTACGCTCTTCCCAATGAATGACGAGCCATTGTTCTGGATACATCTGAATGTTGACTATCCATTCAACCTCACTGGTATTCTCTACTTCCCACGTGTGAAGAATAATATCGAGCTCCAACGCAATAAGATTCAACTCTATTGTAATCAAGTGTTTGTGACCGATCAGGTTGAAGGTATCGTCCCAGAGTTCTTGACTCTCCTACATGGTGTTATCGACTCTCCAGACATTCCGCTGAATGTCAGTCGTAGTTACTTACAGAGTGATGCGAATGTAAAGAAGATAGCAAGCTATATCACAAAGAAAGTTGCTGATAGACTGCAAAGCATTTTCAAGGAGAATAGAAAAGAGTTTGAGGAGAAATGGGATGATTTGAAGCTCTTTATCAACTACGGAATGCTGTCTGATTCTGACTTCTACGACCGTGCCAAGGACTTTGCACTTATCAAGGACACTGAGGGTAAGTACTTTACTTTTGAGGAGTATAAGACGCTTGTGAAGGATAATCAGACTGATAAAGATGGGTTCTTAGTAAACCTCTATACAAATAATAAGGAGGAGCAATATAGCTATATAGAAGCTGCAAAGCAGAAGGGATATAGTGTTATTGATGCAAGTGGGCAACTTGACGTTCCATTACTATCAATGCTTGAGCAAAAGCAAGATAAGACTCGCTACGTACGTGTTGACTCTGATATCGTTGATCGTATCATTCAGAAAGAGGATGCACCGAAGAATAATCTATCAGCTGACGAGACTGACAAATTGTCAGAGGCGTTTAGTTCACAAATTCCTTCTCTCGATAAGGCTAATTTCACCGTTGATGTACAGTCACTCGGAGCGTCTTTCCAACCAGTACTTGTAACACAGAACGAGTATATGCGTCGTATGAAAGAGATGAGCCAGTACCAGCAAGGAATGGGCTTCTATGCTCAGTTGCCTGATTCTTATAATCTTGTATTGAACAGCGACCACCCATTAGTGAAGAGAGTACTTGATGAACTTACTGCCAATACGACAGAGGAACTGAAGCCAATAGATAGCGAACTGAAAGGTCAGGAAGCTCGTTTGGCTGCTCTCCATCAGTCACAAGATAAGAAGAAGCCTGAAGAGCTGACACAAGAAGAGAAGGATGATATGCAGAACACGCAGAAGGTTGTATCCGAGCTTAAAGATAAGAAGAAGGCTGTAGTTGCCGAATATGCTAAGGGCAACGAGGTGGTTCATCAGCTTATCGACCTTGCCTTACTTCAAAATGGTATGCTTCAAGGAGCTGCTCTCGATAAGTTCTTAAAGCGTTCTTTCAGTTTGATTAAGTAATAAAAAGGGTAGGGATGATGCGTAAAGGCGCTCACCTTAATACCTCCCAAATAGTATAAAAGGCCGTAGGATACTGTAATTAAATACAGTTCCTACGGCTTTTTGTTTTCTTTTGACTGATTGTTGAATGCTGGGTGTTAGGTGTTGAATGTTTGGTGTTAGGTGTTGAGTATTGGGTGATGATGGCTTGTGGTGCTGGGCGTTGGGTGTTGAATGTTTGGTATTAGGTGTTGAGTATTAGGTGATGATGGCTTGTTGTGCTGGGTGTTAGGTGTTGAGTATTGGGTGATGATGGCTTGTTGTGTCGGGTATTAGGTGTTGAGTATTGGGTGATGATGGTTTGTTGTGCTGGGTATTAGGTGTTGAGTATTAGGTGATGATGGCTTGTGATAGTGGGTGTAAGGTGTTGAGTATTGGGTGATGATGGCTTGTTGTGCCGGGTATTAGGTGTTGAGTATTAGGTGATGATGGCTTGTGATAGTGGGTGTAAGGTGTTGAGTATTAGGTGATGATGGCTTATGATAGTGGGTGATGGATGTTAAGTGTTGAATATTAAAGGCTGAAACACATCTCTTTACGTTCGTTTATTATATATACAATCATAGCAAATTTTGTCCCGTTAGGCGCTCCCCTCCCTTTCGGGGAGGGGCTGGGGGAGGGGTCTTCGGGGCTGGGGAAGAGTTCTCTTTTTTACTTCTTTGTCAATATTTTTCACCCTCCTTGGATATAGCACACGCCCTTTAAGCCCGCAGAAGAGGCCTTCTTATGTTCAAGAACATGCCCTTCTTGTATGTTGAAGACGCCCTTCTTGAGGCAAGAAGAGCGTCTTCTTGAATATTAAATGTAACTTTCTGATACAGTGTTTGTTATAAAGTATTATTTAAGAGATGTGTTAGCCATTGTAAGCGTATATTGTTCTCGATGCTATGTAATGATATTTTACTAACATGCGGACTCTTCTTTGGAGTGAACTAAATGCCGCTATACGCTTGTAGGGACAGATGCTAATGTTGTAGAGTACGCTCATTTCTCATAGAGTAACACAGAATCACGCATGCTAAATCATATTTGATATGTTGTGAAAAGAATAATATCTTGTCTGTTCTCATGATAGGAAAAAAATGCTTCATATCGCTTACTATCAAATAAGATTTAGTACCTTTGCAAATAACAAACTTATAATTTATGGTTAAGAAAGTCTTGAAAGTGATAAGGTGGGTACTCTCCCTTACTTTTATCTCTACAATATTAGCAGTGGTAGTCTATCGGTTTATACCCGTTTACTTTACTCCTCTTATGATTAGTCGTTGTTTTGAACAGATTGGTAAGGGCGAGTCAGTAAAGCTATATCATGACTGGATACCATTGGAGAAGATGCCCGACTCAATGCCTGTCGCAGTAATGGCAAGTGAAGACCAAAGGTTTCTTACACATCATGGATTTGACTATCAAGCGATTGAAAAGGCAGCAGAAGACCACTTGAAAAAGGGTAAGAAGCTAAGAGGTGGGTCTACCATCTCTCAACAAACGGCTAAGAACGTTTTTTTGTGGCAGGGACGTTCGTGGATAAGAAAAGGCTTAGAGGTTTATTTCACGTTCCTTATTGAGACACTGTGGAGCAAACAACGTATCATGGAGGTTTATCTTAATTCTATCGAGATGGGGGATGGCATCTATGGTGTTGAAGCCTGTGCAGAACAAAACTCTGGGATGGAAGCCAGTCAACTGAGCCGGAGAGACTGTGCACTTATAGCCGCTACACTCCCTAATCCACGTCGATTCTCTTCAAAGAATCCAGGACCTTATATGCTTAAACGTATTGGACAGATTGAGCATCAGATGACTTTCATTCCCGCATTCCCTAAGGAACATTAGTCTCGTATCACTATTCTGTCCCATTACACAATATTATTACATCATTAAGTACATAAGATGATAAATCAAGATAGAGAAGATGCAATACTTTCAGCATTGAACGATAGTCAGCGAGAAGCTGTTGAGTATTGCACAGGACCGTCGTTGGTCATCGCTGGTGCAGGCTCTGGTAAGACTCGTGTACTTACCTATAAGATAGCTTACTTACTTAATAAAGGTTTGGCACCATGGAACATTCTTGCACTTACCTTTACCAATAAAGCAGCAAGAGAAATGAAGGAGCGTATAGCACAGATTACCTCGGCTAATGATGCACAACGCCTTTACATGGGAACCTTTCACTCTATCTTTGCAAGAATACTACGTCGTGAAGCGGAGGCTATTGGCTTTGGAAGTAATTTTACTATCTATGATGAGAATGATTCTCGTTCACTCATAAAGAATATTATTAAGGCCTTAGACCTTGATGATAAGACTTATAAGCCAGCAACGGTACATAATGTCATCTCAAAGGCTAAGAACCATCTTATTACGGCAGCACAGTATGCAGAAGACCGAGCAGCCATAGAAAGAGATAGAAGTGCTCGGATGCCAGCTATCTACATGATATACAAGATGTATGATGCAAGATGTCGACAAGCCAACGCAATGGACTTTGATGATATTCTGCTTTATACCTTCTTGCTCTTTCGTGACCATAAAGCTATTCGTGAAAAGTATGGTCAACAATTTGAGTACATCCTTGTCGACGAGTATCAAGATACTAATTATGCACAGGTAAGTATAATTAGTCAATTGGCTGAGACACATCGACGCATCTGTGTCGTTGGTGATGACTATCAAAGTATCTACTCTTTCCGTGGGGCAAACATAGATAACATCCTTGACTTTAAGAATAAGTTTGATGATGCTAAACTATTTAAGTTAGAGCGAAATTACCGTTCTACGCAGCTCATCGTACAGGCAGCTAACTCGTTGATGAAGCATAACGAGCGTCAAATCCCTAAGGATGTTTACTCGAAAGAAAAGGAAGGTGATAAGGTTCTCTATAAGCCTTGCTATAGTGATAGGGAAGAGGCTATGGTGGTTGCAAATGAGTTGAAGCGTATCAAACGTAATGACAATTGCCATTATGGTAGCTTTGCTATTCTGTACCGTACCAATGCACAGAGTCGTTCGTTTGAGGATGAGTTTCGTAAACAAGGTATTCCTTATAAGATTATCGGTGGACTTTCCTTCTATCAACGTAAGGAGATTAAGGATATCATAGCTTATTTCCGCTTGGTGTCTAACCCCGATGACGAAGAAGCTTTCCGTAGAATCATCAATTATCCAACTCGTGGAATAGGCAACACGACCATTCAGAAAATTGTAGAATGTGCTCAACGAAACGCTGTTTCTCTATGGCAGACAATTCTTAACCCTATCGAGTATGGTTTAGATGTCAACAAGGGAACAATGACAAAGATACTCTCTTTCAGAACTCTTATTAGTGGTTTTATTAAGAATGTAGCATTGAAAGATGCTTACGAGCTGGGAAAAGAGATTATAACAGAAAGTGGTATTAGTGCAGATATACACTCTGGTAGTGAGCCAGAAGACTTGGCTCGACGTGAGAACTTGGAAGAGTTTATGTCGGCTATGCAGAGTTTTGTCGACTCTGGACGTGAGGAAGGGCGTGAAGAGAATGTCTACTTGACCGACTATCTACAAGAGGTGGCATTATACACTGACGCAGATAAGGAAGATGATGATACGCCAAAAGTATCGTTAATGACGATTCATGCTGCGAAGGGACTGGAATTTCCAACGGTATTTGTCGTTGGATTGGAGGAAAATATATTCCCAAGTCCTATGTCTTTAGGCTCAAAACGTGAAATAGAAGAGGAAAGAAGACTACTTTATGTGGCCATAACACGTGCCGAACAACATTGCATATTGACAAATGCTAAGAACCGTTTTCGCTATGGATCAATGCAGTTTGATAATCCAAGTCGATTCTTAAATGACTTTGACCCAATGCTGATTCATACCGAAAATGAGGGTTCGAGTGCTTTGGAAAGGGAGCGCCATTTGATGCCTTGGGATGACGACCGCACGTCGAAGAGGTCTTGGCGAGAAACGAATAGTGGCGATAATTTCCGTGAGTATGAGCCTAATAAGGCATATACTGGTAGTCGACCTTGGGGCGACGAGTATCGCCAGATGGGCTCACGATGGCAGAATTCAAATCCTGTGGCAAGTCAATTTAGGGCTGATCCGAAACCGAAGATAACGGAGAGGAAGCGACCTGAAGTAGCCGTTGACCCTTTCTCAGAACGAACAAAACGCAGATTAATTTCCGAGGGTGGTAATTTCAAGCGGTTATCATCTGCCATGACAAATGGCGGTAGGGCCCTATCAGCAGGTGAGGCCCCATTATCCTCGGTTTCATCGACAGTTAATGTGGCTGGCCTCAGTGTAGGTGTAACCATCGAACATCAACGCTTCGGTATTGGTGAAGTGATTAATCTTGAAGGAACAGGAGAGAATGCAAAGGCAACGGTTGCGTTCCGTAATGCTGGTACAAAACAACTTCTATTGAAGTTCGCTAAGTTTAAGATTATCTCTTAGCCACCTTTTACATCACATACTGCTTGCGATGTAAAATGTAGGTATTGGAAAATATTGGTAGATGTAAGCCTCATCTAAAAATAACAATAGTCACTCGTATGGGTATGCAATCCCTTTGAGTGACTATTGCTATTTAATTTATACTATCGTCCACACATCTGTTTGTAAGGACAATATCCACAGTCTTTAGGATTACTTGTAGGTTCAAAAGCTATATCAGGATTGTGAATTTCCTCTAATATCTCGGTGAGCTTACGGAGAAAGTCTTCTTCATAAACGGTGACATCAGTAATCTCCTCCGTATCTATTGATAGTACTGGAGTGTAATCTTCACTTCCTGCATGTTGTATGAAGAGCAAAGCTGGACTAACAGCATGGTGATTAGGGTTGTGCTCCATGTCATTTGTAGCCTCAATGAGGCTATAGAGCATTGCTTGCATTGTGTAGTCACTCTTTTTTTCTAAGTACTTAGGATCAAACATCTCATCCACAGATTTAAGAGATTCTGCTACTTTTGAACCCGTCTTATAATCTACAACTCGTAAGCGTGCATTATCACTATCTACGTGTATCTCATCCAGTCTGTCAATGCGTCCACCCGTCTCTATTTGTTTCTCTAACCCATTCACTTTGATAGTCAGTGGACGTTTAACAGGAAACTCGTGCCCAATCACACGAAGAGGGGCTGTGCGCCGATCAATTCGCAATAATTGATGAAGATACTTTATGATGACTTCACGATTAATAAGTTGGAGTCCGTTAAGCTTAGGATGTTTCCTTGTGCCTGGTTGTTGATTAAATAACTCTTGTGCAAACGATTCATCTACAATGTCATCTAAGGTGAGGTCTGCATTCCCAGAGGTCAGTGATTGTGTACTCTTACCTGTCTTTAATAGTTTATCAATGTCCTTAGCTGTGATGATTTCTCTTGGTAGTAGCTTCTCATACATGAGCTGAGCTGCTGTATGGAAGATATTACCAAAGATGCGGTTATCAACGTCGTCAACATCGATTTCATCGGTCTCTTTAATACCTGCAATATACTTAAAATAATACTTTAGTTTGCAAGTTATATAGGTATTAATGGCTGTTGGTGAGAAATAACTCATTTCATCGAGTTTTCTCAATACTGCTTCATTCTTCTCAACAACCTTAGCTTCAACACACATTGGGTCTTGCCCTGCTTGCAAAGTTAGTCGATGAATTGGGTGATTCCACTCTACCATCAGCTGTAAAATGAAACGACTCATTTCGCCAGTATGACTACCTTGTGTCGAATTATTATATAGGAAGGTGACATCCTTGGCTCGTTGAATCATACTATGGAAATAGTAACTATAGATAGAAACCTTATTGTCAATGGTTGTGAGGTTGTATGCTTTACGTATCAGATGAGGTATGAAAGAGGCATCATCTATTCCTTTTGGCATATTTCCCTCATTACATGATAAGACAAGAACGTGGTCGAAATCAAGATTACGCGTCTCAAGCACGCCCATCACTTGTACACCTTGGGCTGGTTCACCATGGAAAGGAATACTTGTAGACGCAATCAGCTGTGTCAAAAGTCGACGAAAGATGACCTTGTCTGCCTCTAAATCACCATTTGCCATCAGCTCTGATAGACGCGTGAGTAGGGTGTACATGCGGAATACTGACTCTTCGAAGAGTGGATCCTTGTCGTCTGCTCCATTCATACCGATGAAACGGATGGTTTCTGATAACCAATTGACTAAGGCTGGTAAGTTCTGCCTATCACTTGAATAGTAACTTAATGGTAAACCTTCTTCAGGTTTCACATAGTACTGTCGTTCCTTATTTAATTTCTCGATGATTTCGGCTACTTCTGGTATAAGATACTTTCCGTAAGGATGTCGCAATACTCTGTTTACGTAATGGAGCCTAAAGCTTTGTTCTTGAATAGAGTAACCCTCCATCTGTAAGGTCAAAAGCTGCGAAACCATCGAAGCTATCAGCGTTTGTTGTAACGGGTAACCTGTTGTCACATTTAAGCTCTCTACTTCATTTGGGATACAATGAATCACGGTCTGTAATAAATGTTCATCACAGAGAACAATGGCTGTTCGTTTGCCATCTTTATATCTATTATCCTCCTTTAACCATTCGGTTATATAACGCGCTTGCATGTTCTCTGTTGGTGCAGAGATAATGCTGATATTCTTCCCTTTACCCAGATTGTCGTATAACTCATTGTTGTCATTGGGTAAGGCATTAGGGAATTTATCAAGCCAAGAACGAATATAATTCCCTGCCTCATTGGTCGACTGCATATAATAATAGTCATAGTCCCAATAGAAACTTGCCCGCTCTTCCTTTAAAAAGCGTTTGAAGAGATGCTGTTCTACTTTCTGAAGTACGTTGAATCCTACAAAAACATAATGATTAGAGTCTATTTCAATCTGCTGATTCTCAACTACCTCTCTGTATAACATACCTTCGTATGCAAGTCCTTGTGCTCTAAGTCTTTGCTTAAAATTGCTATAAATATCATTTAACTTAGCCCACAAGGCCATAAATCGTTCTCTAATCCCCTCTGGATTATCGTCGAAATTAGCGAAAAAACGACGTAATTCTTTTTTCTGATCATCGGTGAGATAGGTAATATCATCTAACTCTTTAAGGTTATTAATATTTGAGAATACAACGTGAGCATTAGCCATATTTTTATCGATATCATCGAAATCAGCTAAGAGTAATTGCCCCCAACCATAGAAGTGATCTAAGGTTTCATTCGTATTACCTGTTATCTCTATGTAACTCTTATATAGGTCGCATATACTTTTAATTGGGTCTGCAATGGTTAGTTCTGAGTGCTGACAGAAGAAATCGGAGATAGTCATATATACTGGACTCCATACAGGACCATCAGCCAGTCGGGCAAGTGCTTGATTAAGAAAAAGTGCAGCACGCTTATTAGGAAAGACTACTGTAATATGCGCCATATCGGTCCCATACTTATTCAATAAGTCTGTTGCTACGTGTTCGAGAAATGTATTCATAATGGAAATTGAAGCTCTTGTTAAGAATAAAATATAGTTAGTAAACTGTCATGGATACATTAAGAAGGAAGTGAAGTTGGTACAATCTCATTTCTTAAAACATACCAGATATAACCAGAAACCTGCTTATATCCCATGCGCATAAGTAAACGCATATAGCGTTGTACTTGTTCGTGATATTCATCTCGTGGCTTACCAAACTTGAAGTCAACAACGATCATCTCTTTACCATCTGTCATTACTCGGTCTGGACGATGCTCATATACATCCCCAGTCTCCTTATCGTAGTCAAGAATAGTGCATTCATTGAATAACTTCCAACGTGGACTAAACCAATTTTTCACCTTTTCATTGCTTAGAGCACATGATATCTTATTCTGTAATTCTCTTGATGTAATGTCATCATTATATATGATACCTGCTTGTTCTAACTCTTTCAAACGGGGCTTAATATCTGCTTCAGTAAGAATAGTAGAAAAGAGCTGATGAAGAACATTACCTACTTTAATATAACGTCTTGCGTCTGATGGATCGATGTCCTCACCTTTAATGAAGTCATGACTTTTATTACTCTGCCGGAAACTGACAGGGTGGGGGAATGTTTCAATCTTTAGTTTGTGAGTCTTAGGCGATAGTTCAAAAGGATTCTCTGTTGCTTTCTCCTTTTCTACACGCTCTTCACAAGTCGAAAGGGTTCCAAGTTCAAAGCTGATTGGTCCGTTTTCTCCAGCATCATCAATAATTGCTCCTGGCAATTCTTTGGCAAGTTCTTCAATAATATATTGGATGATATGTGAACGCTCATTTTTCCCTTTTGTTCTTTCTTCATACTTTTTACCTGTAATAAATAGGTTCTTACCAGCACGAGTAAAGGCTACATAAAGTAAATTCATATTGTCAACTGTGTTTTGAAGATGCTCCTCTTTATAATCATCTTCAAATACTGTACCCAACATCTTTGACGAGTAATCAACTGGAATTAATGGTAATTCTCCGTAAGGCTTTTCCTTATCATCACCAGAACACCATATTGTTATGCCGTTTGTCTTCTCTAATTCCCAATCACAGAAGGGTATTAGAACATTATCATATTCAAGACCTTTACTCTTGTGAATGGTTATCAATCGTATTCCATCTACTTCATCACTCTGTATAGTATTGCTTGAGAGCGTGTCTTCCCACTCTTCGATGAAATCGTCAATATCTGCAGGATGATCGCGTAAATACTCATTTAGGGTGTCGTAGAATGTACATACGTATGCACTCTGGCCTTCAAGACTATCAAGACTAAACAGTGAATAGATCTCATCTACGAGATCTATTAGTGATAACCTTGATAAAGACTCAAACTTATCGATATAACCACTTGGTAAGAAAGACTTTAACTCTGTACTATTCTCACCTACAAACAAATCATTAATATCTTTCCCTGTCTTGATTACTTGCTGTTGATAAAGTTTGACCAACTTACTTTCTGTAAGTTTATCATGTGGGTGTGTGAGTAGTCGAAGGGCCTCAATAATCACATTAACAGCTAATGAAGCGTCTAAGCGAAAAGCCTCATCAGAAACAAGACTTACATTTGTATCTATATTTTGGAAGCTGTCTACGATATCAGGTATTACTGTCTTTGAACGTGCAAGGATAGCAATATCCTTTTGCATATACCCTTGATCTAATAGTTGACGGATGTTTTCTATTAACTCATTGAGGATTTTTTGTTTATAATCTGACGCATTCTTAGAATCATAACGAAAGAGTTTTATACGTACACAACCCTTACCGTTATCTTTCCTTGGTTTCTGCTCAATCTCTTTATAAGCTTCAACTAATTCTGTAGCACCCTGTATTCCTTCGCTCTCTAATTCATTAACTGTTTGTGAAACAGCCTGCTTAAAGAATGCATTATTAAATCTTATTATATTCTCTTCAGAGCGATAGTTAGTGCCAAGTGGCTCTATCTTTATCTGTTCCTTAGTAAATTCATGCTCTATGTTGTTCAGTAGTTTCCAATCACCTTGGCGCCATCTATATATGCTTTGTTTCACATCACCTACTATCAAGTTATGAGAGTCGACCTGAGCCATACAGTTATCAAGTAACTTACGGAAATTATTCCACTGAATAGTACTTGTATCTTGAAACTCATCAATCATAATATGCTTTAGGTAAGCACCCATCTTTTCAAATACGAAGGGGGTATCTGAATCTTTCATTAATGTGCAAAGCAATGATTGAGTGTTACTTAGCATAAAGCGGTTAGTGTCTTTATTTATCTCATCAACAGCTTCTGAGATGGCATGAAGTAGGCGAAGTTGAGAAAGATGTTTAAGCGTGAGGTTACAAGATTGGTACTCTCTCCAATCTTTTATCCTATAGTCATTTAGGATTTTTAAATCACTACACAATGATGCTGAAGCAAGTTCTATGATTGCTGCCCTCTCCTTTGCAGGACATTTACTTGCAGGCCACTTGTCTGCAGAATCTATACATGATTGTACGTATTGTGGAGTAGGATCATTTGAAGGCGTACCCTTTGTTAATTTAATAATATGTGAAAGAAGCCCATTAGCACCTCTATTAAATAGATTTGGATTGTCTAAGTTTGCATCACGTATTTTCTTATACATCTGCTTTGCATGCTCATTCAGACGATTTAATATACGTGTACGCCTTTCACGCAAGTCTGTAATGAAATCATTAAAGAATGATTCATCACTAAATCGATTGTCCAGTTCGGTTTTATGATCCTTATAGAAATCCTTAAAGATATTCTTACCAAAGTCCTTTATCTGGCTTATAACATTCCAACCCTTATCATCTTCTATATTCTTATCGATATAATCACGAATCCAATTTAGTACCTCCTCGCCTTCTTCAAGGCTATTGATTAACTCATCGACAGCCTGTGCTTCCACTTGTTCATCATTCAAGTCTACACGAAGATTAGCTGTTAAGTTCAATTCACGGGCAAGATTACGTAATACAGACTGAAAGAAAGCGTCAATAGTCTGTACTCGGAATTCATTATAATGGTGTGTAAGTAATGACAAAGCTTTGGCAGCATTCTCTCGAATTGTCTGTTCTGAAAATCCTGTTTTCATGCGAACTTGTTCATAATATGCCTCTGAATCAGGCAAACTATGCGCAATACCATACAATTGAGATAGGATACGAGTCTTCATTTCCTGCGTCGCCTTGTTCGTAAAAGTTACAGCAAGAATACTTCTATAATCCTGCGGATTCTTAACTACCAAGGTTATATACTCCGAAGCTAAAGTAAAGGTTTTACCAGAGCCTGCTGATGCTTTATATACTGTTAATGCTTGTTCCATGCTGAGTTAGTATAGGTTTATATGATTAATAATTATAGTCTTACACAATAAGTGAACATATTGGGGAACAGTTCTTTAATGTTCTTAGGCTTTTGACCAAAGATACCAAAGATTGTACTACCGCTTCCTGACATCTGGGCATATACAGCACCATTATTGTAGAGTTTTTCTTTCACTTCAGACAGAATAGAATACTTCTCAAAAATAAATTCTTCAAAATCATTAGTCAGTTCTTCTCGCCATGTATCAATAGGTTGACGAACAATATCCCGACAACTTTTTATAGGTTTCTTTGGTGTTACACCAGCGTAAGCCTCTGCTGTTGACACAGCTACATCTGGTTTTACAATTGCAATATAATAGCCCTCTAATCCATTGACCTCGTTGTCAACAGGTTCGAGGATATCTCCGATTCCCGTAGCGAAAGCTATTTCAGAACGGATAAAGAAAGCACAGTCTGCACCTAACTTAGCCGCATAACGTTCCATTTCAGCATTACCCATGTTCAATCTAAATCGTTCATCAAGTAAACGAATCATATATGCGGCATCAGCAGAGCCTCCACCAAGTCCTGCTTGCATAGGAATGCGCTTGACAAGATGAGCATGAACACGAGGAAGTTCGTAATCTTGTGCAAGAAGATGATAAGCCTTAACAACCAAATTCTTGCTTTCATCACATTCGACAACATTGCCAGTCACCTTTAAGTCTATAGGTGTTGGTGATGGAAATTCCTCATCCATCTTCTTTATTTCCAAGGCGTCGCATAATGGAATAGGGTAGAATACTGTTTCAAGGTCATGATATCCATCAGAGCGCTTTGCTACTATATTTAATCCAAGGTTGATCTTACAGCATGGGAAAGTAATCATAGTCAAAAATATAATTAGAAGTTTCTTTTTGCAAAGATAATAAAAGCTAAGAAGAATGATGTTAGAAATGGAATATTTTTGTACTTTTGCCAGCGTATGCCAGAAAGAAATAGTAACAGTAAGAGTAGTCGAAGGACCAAACAAGCTCCTATCGACACCACATTCGGTCATCTTCAACCACAAGCAACTGATATTGAAAAGGTTGTTTTAGGTGCTCTTATGATCGATAAGGATGCCTTTTTAGTTGTTTCTGAGATTATTAAACCAGAAACATTCTATGAGTCTCGTCATGAAAAGATTTACGAGGCGGTGCAATCATTAAATCTACAGGAAAAACCTGTGGACATTATGACTGTTGTTGAAGAACTTCGTCATAGGGGGACACTCGAAGAAGTAGGTGGAGCAGCGTATATCGTTGAACTTAGTTCTAATGTTGCCTCGTCAGCGCATATAGAGTATCATGCACACATCCTTGCACAGAAGTTTTTGGCACGACAACTTATTCAGTTTGCCTCAATGATTGAGACAGATGCCTTCGATGAAACCGTAGATGTTGACGAGTTAATGCAGAAAGCAGAGGGAACTCTCTTTGAGATTTCTCAGAAGAACATGCTTCAAGACTATGTGCAGATTGATACCATCGTTGAACAAGCACACCAATTACTGCTCAAGGCAGCAGGTAGTAAAGATAAATTGACAGGAGTTCCAAGTGGTTTCCACGACTTGGACAAGATTACAGCTGGTTGGCAAGCGTCTGATTTGGTTATTATAGCAGGACGTCCGGCCATGGGTAAGACCTCTTTTGCGCTTAGTATTGCTAAGAATATAGCTATTGATTATCGTCAGCCAATAGCTTTCTTCTCTCTTGAGATGAACAACGTACAGCTTGTTAACCGTCTCATCTCTAACGTTTGTTCTATTCCTGGTAATAAGATACTTAATGGTCAGCTCACACCCGATGAATGGGAGCGTTTTGACTCGAATATCCGAAAGATGCAGGGTGCACCTATTTATATAGATGATACTCCTGGTCTTTCTATCTTTGAACTTCGAACTAAGGCGCGCCGATTGGTTCGTGAACATAATATAAAGGTGCTAATGATTGACTATTTGCAGCTGATGAATGCCAACGGTATGCGCTTCAATAGCCGTCAAGAAGAGGTCTCTACTATTAGCCGCTCTTTGAAAGGACTTGCAAAAGAGTTGGATATCCCAATATTAGCCTTGTCACAGTTGAGTCGTGCTGTCGAACAGCGTGACCCAAAAGAAGGAAGACGCCCACAATTAAGTGACTTACGTGAGTCTGGTGCTATTGAGCAAGATGCCGACATGGTACTTTTTGTGCATCGTCCAGAATATTATCATATTCTTCAAGACGACCATGGCAATGACCTTCATGGTATGGCTCAGATTATTATCGCTAAACACCGTAAGGGTGCAACAGGTGATGTATTACTCAATTTCCGTGGTGAATACACACGATTTGCTAACCCTGAGGACCTTGATATGGCTGCCCCACTTCCTAATGATCCGCTGGGTGGTGAGATTATTGGTAGTAAGATGAATGATGAGCCAATACCTCCTTTCCCTACAGGAGATACGACAGTACCATTCTAAATTTTGATGTTCTAATTATCACATCCTATAAAGGATAGTGAAAATATATTACATGAATAACGTCTAATGAACTCTATTTAAGTTCACGATAGTCGTTATTTATTGTATAGGTAACTAACACTATACCAGTAGATTATAAACTATATTTAAGAAGATGCTTAGTAAGCTCTTAAAAGGGCGTCTTCTTGGGCGATGAAGGGCATCTTTTACAAACTAAAAGGGCGTTTTCTTTAATGCTATTAAGCATCTATTTGTTTTTAGGTCTTGAATTTATATTACAAACAGAAGGCTATGATTGATGAGTATAATAGGCAATTATCAAGGTTGTAGATAGATAAAATTGATAATGACTTACATTCACGAGCGGTCTATCTGAAAAGAGTCTACTCTTAAATTAACAGTTTAGCACACGATTAAGAAATAGCTTTCTTCCTCTGTGATTACAATCCTTACTTGGTTAAATAACAGCGTTTATTCATTGATATAATTACGGATAATATTTGCCCAAACCTCATAACCTTTGTTAGTAAGGTGAAGTCCATCCCGACAATATTCATGATGCATCTCCTTAGTGTTGGTACCTAAGAGAGGATGATACAGGTCGATAAATACAAGATTATTGCTGTTACAATAGTTCTTCAATCTCTCATTTAACTGAATAATCATATCCTCCTTACCTTTAAGTAGTTTCCATGCTCCAATCTTTTCGTTTAATGGCAGAAGACTTTGTACATAAAGTTTCGTTTGTGGGCATGATTTGCGAATAGTCTCAATAATATTAACTACCCCTTGGAAGGTGCGTTCGACTGTCCAACCATGGCTTAAGTCATTTGTTCCACACTCAAAGAAGATCTTACTGGGCTTATATGGCAGAATTTGGTTTAATCGTTTAAAGATTCCTCGACTGTCATCACCGATAATACCCCTATTGAATATCATTCTTGCGTTAGGAAAGAAACGATTCCAATCATTCCCATATTCAGAATGACTATCGCCTAACATGACAATAGCATTGTCTGGTAAAGAGCCTTCTTTATTGAATTGATTCACTTTTATATTATAATGTTTTGAGCCATGATAAGTAATGCCCTGCGCATGTATTGATAGGGTAGTAATAGAAAGAATGAGGTAAAATAATAATTTATTCTTCATATTTATTCTTGTATAGCATATCAAATCATCAGAATACTAAGTCTGAAATTGATTCTTTTTCCTACTGCAAAATTAATAAAAAAGTAAGAGATATGAAAGGAAAAGTCCGGTTATCTATTCCAAAGAAAAAGATAGCCGGACTTTTTAATAAGAGGGTTCTTAATTAATTGTTACGCTTATTAGTTCATGAGACGCATCACCTTGCGGAGATAAGCTTGTGTCTTCGATACATTGTAACGAATACCACCGCTCCATAAGCGAATAGCTTTTTCAACGCTGTTTAACGGATTGTGGAAACTCTGAATAATGACAAACATCTCCTTAGACTTGGTAGCATTAAAACGATCTGCAAGTGAATAGCGCTTATTACTACCAGAGCTTTTGAGGATGTTGTTGCACTCCTTAACCAGAACTGGGGAAATCTGAAGTACGCCAACGTACGAACCATTTACGGCCATCGGATTGCCCTTGCTTTCAATTTGAATGATTGCGTTCATTACAGGTTCCCAATCAAAGCCATCTTTCTTGGCTGATGCTTCAAGAGTTGAAGCAAAAATCATTAAGAAACAAATACTTACTACTTTTAAGATTCTCATCATTAATAAATTTCCGAAACCTTGGAAGGGTAGTTCAAATGAGCTACTCTCTACGGCGTGTTCCTATGTGAGAATGAGTTACCACCACGCCTCAGTTTCATGTTAACGCTGCAAAGATACAAAAAGTATTCCTGATATACAAGTCTTTAACGTTTAATATGTAAAGTTTGGGATGAATGCCTTTTATGTTAAACAGTTGATTGTGGGGGCTTAAGACCAATGAATTCTTATTATTATTTCCGTATTTATAATTTGTGGTAATGAAAAAGAATGTTTATCTTTGTGATGGTTTTTAACCTTTGAAACAGCGTATTGTTAGCTTATAGGGCTTTAATATGCTCGGTATTCCATACAGACTCTATAACTGAAGACAATATATGATAAAACGTAAACATAGGCGCAAAAATCAAAAACGCAATAAGTACGGTATTTGGTGGTGGTTATGTGCTGCTTTAGCCGTACTGGTAGTCATTCTTATCATTGATATTAAGCCATGGCGAAAACACCGAATTGTTGTTAGCGACCAATGGCCTTATAATGACATAACCAAGGGAGTCTACACAAAAGACTTTGATGGCCTTGATATTTCACGCCATCAAGGCAGGATACATTGGGATGAACTGGTAGAGAAAAATCCGCAATTAAAGTTCGTATATATCAAGGCTACAGAGGGAAGTTCAGTCGTTGCCCCTTTCTATAAGAAGAACTTTAAAGCAGCAAAGAAAAGGGGCTTGTTAGTAGGGTCTTATCACTTCTTAACCTATCGGACCTCCATGGAGCGTCAGGTTACTAATTTCCTTGATCATATTGACCTCAGTAAGCAAGACTTACTCTTACTTGTCGACGTTGAAAAAGACGGTACACATGAGTGGGGACGTGACTTAATTCAAAAGAATCTTGCTGAGTTTATCCGATTAATTAAGGAGCGGACAGGCCATTACCCAATGATTTATACGAATGAGTCTTACTATCATAAAAATCTGTATCCAGAGTTCAATCGCTATCATTTGTTCATAGCAAACTATAGTCTAAGCCCAGAAATACCTGATACTAAACATGATATCTGGCAGTTTAGTAAGCGTGGGCGAGTACATGGAATATGGACATACGTAGACATCAATCAGCTACGTGAGGGGGTTACAGTAGATGATTTCAAGATGCCAAAATAAGGAGTAGGGGACTTATCTGTCAACAATCAGTTGCTACCTTATTAATAATACAAATCTTATCAGACGACTTATAGGTTTTCTTATTTAATGGGCTAAAGTCAATTACATTGCGATAGACACTTGAGAAGGCAACTAATTGATTTCCTTTAAGGAATAGAATCGTACAGATACTATCAAACAATGTGTTATCAAGTATTGCTTCGCGATCCCCAGTATATCCCATATCTATCTTTTCGTCAGACGCCGTACGCTTATCATACGGCTTGATAATGACCATCTTATCCCAATCTTTATCCTTGTATAAGTCATGGACAGTGATACAGGTGTCATTCTTCTGAATTGTTTCTAAGGTGTCATTCAGATTTACTTCACGGTAAGGTGTGTTTACGCACCAAATGATTGCACCGATAAGAACAATGGAAAAGAAGATTAATAATATTGTCTTTTTCTTCATATTATATGTGTTAACAGTCTAAGATTTATCTGGTAATAGTAATAGCTTATGCCAATAGTCTACTTGTATAGATAATCTATGAGTCATAGAGAATCTATACAAGTATGGATGAAGTGAAGACGAGGATGCTTATTAAGCTAATCCTTCAATCTCACCATCAACGATATCAATCTTCACAGCTTGTGGAACCTTCGGTAGTCCAGGCATACGCATCATGTCACCAGCAATGGCAACAATCATCTCCGAGCCTCCATTGATGACAAAATCACGAATGGTTATATCAAAGTCTTTGGCTACACCCACCTGCTTAGGGTCTTCACTGAACGAGAATTGTGTCTTTGCAATGCAGACAGGGAACTTATCCATCCCCCAAGCGTGAATACGTTTCAGTTTGTTTACAGCCGTTTTACTGAGAATGACCGAACGTGCACCGTAAATATTCTTAGCAATCTTATTTACTTTCTCTTCGATACTATCGTCGTCATTATAGACCATCTTGATATCCTTAGCACCATGTTTATTGATAGTATCTACTACGAGACGAGCAAGATCCTCAGCTCCTTCGCCTCCCTTAGTGAATACATTATTCTCTGCAAAGCCGACTCCTAACTCTTTACAATGGTTAGCAAGAATAGCTATTTCATCCTCGGTATCATCGCCATACCTATTGAGTGTGACGATAACTGGCTGTCCAAAGCGTTGCATATTCTCCACATGACGCTCAAGGTTAGCCAATCCGTCTATGAGAGCTTGGCGTTCCTGCTCTGGCGTAGCACCATCAGCAAGATTGCCGTGCATCTTCAAACCACGCAGAGTTGTTACAAGGACAGTAGCACGAGGATGAATTCCTGCCTTGCGACACTTTATATCTAAGAACTTTTCTGCACCAAGATCGGCACCGAAACCAGCCTCAGTAATAGCATAATCACTCAATGACATCGCCATCTTAGTAGCTAACAAACTGTTGCAACCATGGGCTATATTCGCAAACGGGCCACCATGAACAAAAGCTGCTGTCCCCTCAAGTGTCTGAACAAGATTAGGTTTAATGGCATCAAGCAACAATACTGTGATAGCACCACCAACACCGAGGTCGCGTACGCAAAATGGTTTATCTTCAAAGGTAATACCCAATACCATGTTCTCAATACGGCGTCGAAGGTCTTGCTCACTGTCGGCAAGACATAATGCAGCCATAATCTCACTCGCTGGCGTAATATCAAAGCCAGACTGTGATGGTAAGCCATCTGTGGAAGCACCTAAGCCTGTAACGATGTTGCGAAGACTACGGTCATTCACGTCTAAGACACGCTTCCAAAGGATTTGTTTCAATGAGAAGCCTTCACTTCGATGCTGATAAAGATAATTATCAAGCAGGGCGGCAATCATATTATGTGCACTCGTGATAGCATGGAAATCACCCGTAAAATGGAGGTTAATCTTCTCCATAGGTACAACCTGCGCATATCCGCCACCAGCAGCACCACCTTTCATGCCAAAGCAAGGTCCAAGACTTGGTTCACGTAGTGCAAGAACAGAACGTTTACCTATTCTATTAAGTGCCATTGACAAGCCAATACTTACTGTGGTTTTGCCAATTCCGGCACGAGTAGGGGAGATTGAAGTGACAAGAATAAGGTTGTTACATGCGACTTTCTTTTCATCTATCAATGAAAGAGGCACCTTCGCCATATACTTACCATAGTGTTCTAACGAGTCAGCCGATATACCAATTGTAGCGGCTACATCCTCTATTCGCTTCATACTACATGAGCGTGCAATTTCAATGTCAGATTTCATAGTTAAATTGTTTATATTAAGTAATCTTCGCAAAGATAGAAAATAATTTTGAATATAACCATTTCTTGCGAAAAAAAAGTTTATTTGTTTTTAAGTATTATGACATTGTTTTTAGTTCTGCCGAATAATAACCTGTTCTTTATCCTTTCTATTGAGCTACTTACGATGAGATTGTCATCATTCTCACGAGTGTGTAAACAGATACTTATAAGCCATCGTCAACCTATCTTATAATGTCGATTTTGACTCACTTGAGCACTTCTCTATCGACGTGTAAATGCTTTGAAACAATTAGATAGGAGCCTTTACGCCTTGTAAAAACATTGAAGATACAACAAATATAATTATTAGGTGTTTGTAGTATAACCTAAGGAGATTAAAAACTTATTAGACCTTTTGGGTGCTTTTTCATATATTCTTTATGGCCTTGGAGTTTCTCCTTAATTCGTATGTGAGACTATCTTTGTGGAATATTGGTCCTCAACCTACATTCTGAGGGTATCAGTATGAGAGTAAATTATCATTACACAGATCAATGGCAAACAACTTTAGAATATGGGTATATTACTTCTTAATAATCAGTTTGTAACCTTCATCAAATCAGAAAGTTACAAGCAATGTCAAAGAAGACGCCCTTCTTGCTTTAAGAAGGGCGTCTTCAACACGTAAGAAGAGCATGTTCTTGAATGTAATTAGGCCTCTTCTTGCCCCATCTCTGGCCTATCTTCAAATAGAGGGAAGAGTGTTTACTGAAATATCTTTACGTTTTCAAGCTACATGTGGATATAGTCTTCGACGAAAGAAGACTAAAACAAGGAGGTTGCACCCCAAATCAAAACGATATAACGGAGCACCTTACCTAAGGTAATACTTAATACAGATAATACAATATTAGCACGTGTAAGTCCTAAAACGATGGTAATTGCACTACCAAGGATTGGGAGAAAAGCAAAGAAACCCATCCATGCTCCACGTCCATCCATAAAGCGATAGGCTCGATCTAAAGACTTTTGTTTGACATGAAAATACCGCTCAAGCCATTCCAACTTACCCAATCTGCCAAGTCCATAGTTTAACATACCTCCTAAAACGTTACCTATACTACCATAAACGAGCAAAAGAACGGGGTCGACACCAGCCGCAAGTAGACCAAGCATTACTGCCTCGCTACTAAAAGGTAAGAAACTTCCTGCAAGGAATGCGGATAAGAACATTCCCCAATAACCATAGTCTACAAGTATTTGTGTAAGAGATTCCATAAGTTGAATAGGGTGATGATGATAGCTGAATAAGAGAGAATAAGAAACATCCAATTGGTTATCTTTGTACGTGTCAGTGCAAAGAAATGTGCAATGAGCGGTGCTGTTGCAACAATCATTACACTCAGCAATGCTTCATAATGCTGAGGTTGAAGTAAAAGAAAACCGATTGTTACAAGGTCTATCGTTATAAAAACCTGATAAAACAAACGTGTTCGAATATTATCGTTACGCTTTTGGTTCATGAAATGGACAATACCAATGATAGCGCAAACCAGTACTAAGGATAGTATTAATACCTGACTAAAGCTCAATAACTTAAGATTGAATGGTTCAGCAAACACTGCAATCTTCTCAAAGTGGCTTATCAGTAATGTTATATCACCTTTTGCAGCTAAGTATCCAGCATAAAACCAATATGGTAATACTATGCCGAGGAGTGATGCAACAAAGTTACGAGGACTCATAGAGAGCGTGTTTGTACGCATAATAATCCATAGTACGGGTAGAAAGAAAAGTGTTTGTACCCATACGATACTTGCCATACCGATGCAGAAGAACGCATAGAAAGTCCAACCTGGCGCATGTGTGTGTTGATAGCAACGAAAGGCAAAGGTGTAGAAACCCACAAAACCTAACATGATGATAGCCGTCTGAATAGATGGAAACATGAAGGCAGCCATAGTAGCAAAGACCAAGAATGAGCATGACACCATTCTACTATAGATACGAATGAGCGCATTAGCATTATTCAACTCCATCATAAGATAGGTAGCCAACAAGATACAAACACCTGGTACGATTACCGAAGTGTTATATAACCCAGCTATAGTCCATACAAGAGTAGCCGCTGAGACAACATACACTTGTGTCCAGCGGCTTTCTGATATTCGATTTTGAATGCGTTTTTGTTGCATAATTGTGAAATACGGAGATAGACTTAATACTATTATTAGAGACTATCTCCATTCGTTCAAGAACTAAAGACTATAAGTCTTGTCCTATATCTCTTCTAAAGTATTTATCCGTAAAATCAATCTTCTGTGCTTCTGCAAAACTCTTCTTAAGTGCTTCTTCCTTGTTTTCACCATAAGAAGACACGGCAATAACACGACCTCCAGCAGTTACAATCTGGCCATCCTTTACAGCAGTACCACTATGGAAGACCACGGAACCTTCAACCTTGTCAAGTCCTGTGATTGGATAGCCTTTCTTATAAGTCTCTGGGTAACCACCGCTGACAAGCATTACACAAACTGCAGAACGTGGGTCGAACGCTATCTGTCGTTGGTTGAGATTTCCTTCTGCAACCCCTTCAAAGAGGTCAACGATGTCACTCTTCAATCGCAACATCACACTTTCAGTCTCCGGATCACCCATACGACAATTGTATTCGATAACCATTGGCTCACCATCAACATTGATTAAGCCGAAGAAGATAAAACCTTTATAATCGATACCCTCGGCCTTCAAGCCCTCAACGGTAGGACGGATAATACGCTCTTCAACCTTTGCCATCCATTCTTTCGTAGCAAATGGGACAGGAGTGACACTACCCATACCACCAGTATTTAAGCCTGTATCATGTTCGCCAATGCGCTTATAATCCTTTGCTTCAGGTAATATCTGATAATGAGTTCCATCTGTAAGAACAAATACAGAGCATTCTATACCAGAAAGAAATTCCTCGATAACAACCTTGGCAGAAGCATTACCGAACATACCACCAAGCATCTCACGAAGTTCCTTCTTAGCCTCTTCGAGCGTAGGAAGAATGAGTACGCCCTTACCAGCAGCCAAGCCATCGGCTTTCAAGACGTAAGGAGCCTTGAGCGTTTCGAGGAATTGCATTCCTTCTTCAATGGTTGTACCATCAAAAGTCTCGTAAGCTGCAGTCGGTATATTATGTCTTTTCATAAAGGCTTTAGCAAAGTCTTTTGACCCTTCAAGTACTGCACCAGCCTTTGATGGTCCAATCACAGGAACGTTACCAGTGCGGCTATCCTCCTTAAAGCAGTCGTAGACACCTTTAACCAATGGGTCTTCAGGTCCAACAACAACCATGTCAACCTTCTCTTCAACGACAAAATCCTTCAGTCTATCGAAGTCGTTTACTCCAATTGCAACGTTCTCACCAACAGCTCCAGTACCAGCGTTACCCGGTGCAATGAAGAGTTTACTACACTTTGCACTCTGTGCAATCTTCCATGCCAAGGCGTGTTCGCGACCGCCGCTGCCTAAAAGTAATATTCTCATAAAGGTTTTCTTTAGCCCCTCCAACAATGGAGGGGAAGTGCAGACTTACCGCACAGGGTTATATATTATCAGTTAATTGTGTTTATATATGCTATAACGCACAAACATAAATACTATTTTATGGGTTTCAGATAATCCTCAAAATATTGTGTGATGCGTTCGTGTAGATGTACACTCTGATGTCCGCGCATATTATGAGGTTCACCGGGATAAACGAAGAAATCGGGTTGTGTGCCAGCTGCAATACAAGCCTTCAAGAAGGAGTAAGCATGCTGAGGAACAACAACAGGGTCGTTCAATCCTATAATAATCTGTAGTTTACCCTTGAGATCCTTTGCCTTTGTTAGGAGGGAGGTCTGTGCATAGCCTTCAGGATTAGACTGTGGCGTATCCATATAACGCTCGCCATACATCGCTTCATACCATTTCCAATCAATTACTGGGCCACCAGCAACTCCAACCTTGAACACATCTGGGTAATTTGTTATTAATGATGTAGTCATGAAACCACCGAATGACCAACCATGAACTCCTATGCGGTTCTGGTCAACGTATGGTAGAGACTTTAAGTATTTGACGCCTTCCATCTGGTCTTTCATCTCTTCTTGGCCAAGATGACGGAATGTTGCTTGCTCAAACTCCTTACCACGATGTTCGCTACCACGATTATCAAGGATGAAAAGTAAGTAACCCTTCTGTGCCATGTAAGTCTCCCAACCACGTGAACCCCAGTTCCATGAAGCCTCAACATTATGTGCATGAGGACCGCCATAGACATAGATTACTGTAGGATATTTCTTATTCGCATCGAAGTTGACAGGCTTTACCATACGCCAGTATAAGTCTGTCTTGCCATCTGCTGCCTTAAGAGATCCACTTGTATATTCAGGGACTGTATATCCTTTCCAAGGATTTGCTGAAGTGAAGTAATCATGACGTTGTGGCTTACCAGTCAAACTAATGACCTCATACTTATGGGGTACAGATGGCTCACTGTAGCTATCCATCACTGCATTACCATCTTCACTCAATTTTGGATAATGATAACCACGACCATTATCAAGCAATGTGCGCTTGCCAGAACCTACATTTACAAGCCATGTATTACGCTGAATAGGATTGCACTCGTTAGATACATAGACAATACTCTTTTGCTTGTTGTTAAAACCAAGTACGTCTATTACAACCCACTTACCACTTGTTATCTGCTTAAGCTGGCGTCCATCTTTATTAAAGAGGTAAAGATGATTGTAGCCATCCTTCTGACTCTGTAAGATAAACTCATTATCATTCCATGGCAAGAACTGAATAGGGTGACATGGTTCAACATACTTTGCATCTGTCTCTCGATAAAGTTCTTTTAGCTTGGCACCTGTGGTTGCATCGTATGATACTAAACGACAATCATTCTGATCACGGTTGAGTTCAAACATATAAATAATCTTCTCATCAGGACTCCATGCTATGTTCGTAAAGTAACGATCAGTTGGATCGCCCGCTTGGAGGTATATAGTCTTACCTGTAGCAAGGTCATATACACCGACAGTCACCTTATGAGAGGTCTCACCAGTCATAGGGTATTTGATTAAATCAACCTTAGCAGCACGTGACTCACCCTTGGCAGGTTTCCAATCTAACTCTGGAACATCAACAAGAGGGTAGTCAACAACCATGCTTTGGTCCATACGGTAGAATGCTAAACGGTTTCCCTTTGGACTCCAATAGAGTCCGCCATTAATGCCGAACTCGTCACGATGTACGCTCTGACCATATACGATGTTGCGAGAACCATCTGATGTCAACTTATGCTCAGCACCTTTTGCATCCGTGACATATAATTGATGGTCTTTTACAAACGCCGTTGCACCAGATAACTTGTTCCATTCACGTGCCTGAAGACCGCTTGGACGGTTTTGACGTTGCTCAAGTTTTTGTGTCTTAAAGTTCACATATAAGTCCTCATTACCGTTCTGTACCACTACAATAGGACGGTCAGAATAAGGGAACTCAGCTCCATAGAGGTGGCGTACAACCTCATTTGAAGCAGACAACCCTGCCCATTTGTTGATGTCATCGAGTGTAAACAGTTGTGTTTCCTTACCTGTTACGGGGTCAACCAGCGAACAACTGTTATAATCTTGACGCACCAATTTACCGCCCCACCACATTAGATAACGTGCTTCAGGGCGCATGTTGTAGAAGTTGTTACCACCAAAGTTCAAGTCTTCAAGTGTGAACTGCTTTTGTGCCATACTCTGAGTAGGACATAAAAGTCCTGTGAAAGCACAAATGCCCACAAGACTGATGAATGATTTAATCTTCATGACTATACGTGTTTTTACCACGGAATCCTCCGCGTTTGTTAGATTTATCGAATCGTTTACCACCATATTTGCGATCATCATCACGGTTGTATGAACGCTTACGGTCGTCATCATGCCTAAATGAACGCTTCCGATCATCATCTCCTCTTCTAAAGGAACGCTTGCGGTCTTCGGTATCTCGGTCGAAACGAGGGCGTCGTTCACGGTCTTCACGGAACTTACCACCAGCGAACTTATTGCGCTCTAAGCTATGAAACGTGAATGAACGAATATCAGCCTCAGCGTTTTGTTCATTTTCATCCAGGCGTTTCTTAAACTCACGCTCCTTCTTAAAACGATGCTTCTGAGCCATCTCTCGTTTCTCTTCTTCGGTCTTAATGATGCCACCCTCGTGTCGGAAGTTACTCATCTTACCATCAAACATCTGGTAGCGACGGAACTCACACTCCAAAGACCCATTGTAAACAGGAATCTTAATACTTGGTTTTAGACCAATCTGACGGAAGCACTCCTCACGATAAGACAATATCCAAGCCTCATTACCCATAAACTGATGCTTCAATCTCTCACCTATCATCTTGTAAGTACCAAGTAAGTTAGGTGTAGAGATACGCTCGCCGTATGGAGGATTCATTACAATCATGCTCTTCTCCTTAGGCTGAGTAAAATCCTTGAAGTCCTGCTGCTCGATGGTTACATACCTTGACAAGCCAGCCGCAGCCACGTTCAGACGTGCCGTGTTGACAGCCTTCATATCAGTGTCATAACCATAGATATGATGTGTGAACTCACGTTCCTGAGAGTCATCATTGTATATCATATCAAACAGATCTTGGTCAAAGTCAGGCCATTTCTCGAAGGCGAACTCCTTACGGAACACTCCTGGAGAAATATTACGAGCAATAAGTGCGGCTTCAACAGGCAATGTACCAGAGCCACACATTGGGTCGATGAAGTCTGTTTCACCCTTCCACCCCGTCATAAGTATCATACCTGCTGCAAGAACCTCATTCAATGGCGCTTCAACACTCTCCTGACGATAACCACGACGATGCAGAGATTCACCACTTGAGTCCAATGATAACGTTGCATTATCCTCTGCAACATGGATATTCAAACGGATATCAGGATTACTAACAGAGATATTTGGACGAGTACCAGTACGCTCTCTAAATTGGTCAACGATAGCGTCTTTCACCTTATAAGTAACAAAGCGTGAGTTCGTGAACTCCTCTGAATAAACGACAGAGTCAACAGAGAAAGTCTTACCAGGGAGGATATACTTACTCCAATCAATCTTCATCACCTCCTCATACATATCTTCAGCACTCTTCGCCTTGAAATGTGCGATAGGTTTAAGGATACGAATAGCAGTGTGTAACTGGAAATTAGCACGATACATCATTTCCTTGTCACCAGTAAACGACACCATTCGGCGTCCTATTTGTACGTTATTGGCACCTAACTGTGTCAGTTCTTTTGCTAATACTTGCTCCAAACCCATGAAGGTTTTGGCGATGAGTTCAAATTCTTGCATTTATGTGATAGATATTAATATACGAATTTTTATGATGATTAGTAGGGAGGTCTCCACTCTTAACATCCATGGAAACAGCCTGTTATCTTACTAAACAAGCATCTATTTGTTCCTCTTCAAGATGAGAGTGGGGTAGTACCTTTATATTCCTCCACCATATTCAAAGTCGATATCTAATATATCGGTCTTATTTTGTTTGTATTTCTTCGTTCGTGGACGCATATCCCGTGTGACCCAGACATTGGCACCTATGATGCATCCCTTTCCAATAGTGATACGACCAAGGATAGTGGCATTGGCATAGACAACAACATCATCCTTTAGAATAGGGTGACGAGCAATCCCTTTAATAGGCTTACCATCTTTATCGAGTGGGAAGCTCTTTGCTCCTAAAGTTACACCTTGATAAAGTTTCACATGATTACCAATAACACAAGTAGCACCTATAACGACACCCGTACCATGGTCGATAGTGAAATGTGTACCAATGGTTGCAGCAGGATGGATATCGATACCCGTTTCTGAATGTGCCATCTCAGTAATCATACGTGGGATAAGAGGCACATTCTCTAACACTAATTCATGTGCCAAACGATAGTTTATAACAGCCTTAATAGCTGGATAACATGAAATCACTTCACCCACGTTGACTGCTGCAGGGTCTCCATCGAAGGCTGCTTGTATATCAGTTGAAAGTATCTTACGTAAGGTTGGGAGTTTCTCTATGATATGTCCTGCTATCTTGTTAGCCTCTTCTTGCATACAAAGACGTGTGTCTGCGGCATTAGGACAATGACAATCTTCGTTAAAACAGAGACCAGCCATAATCTGTCGAGAAAGCAGTTTATGCAGTCGTTCAACACTCATACCTATTTGATACTTGATAGTCTCAAAATTAACCGACGACCTTCCATAAAAGCCTGGGAAGAGAATAGAACGTGAGAGTTCGATTATCTCTTCCAATTCTTTAGCCGATGGCAAGGGGTCTCCATCACGGTGTTCATGGCAAATACCCTGCAACGCTTCTGGTTCAGAAAGCTCATCTACGGTCTGTATGAGTTGATGAGTGATGTCTTGTTTACTCATTGATACTATATCGAGATGTAATTACGTTGCAAAGATAATGATTATTATCGATATTTTATGGGTTTGTTCAAGAAAAATATACTAATTTTGCAGTGCTTTTCAAGCACTATTACAGGATAATATAGGTTCGAATAGCGTCTTATTCAATATGTTTCAAATATTCAAATAATGAAGTCAACTATTTTTCCACGTATTTTTCATACCCTCATTCTATCTGCTATTTGTGTAATGGCGTCTGCTGCAACCACTTCTCATAAGTCTCATAAAAATATCAAACGACAATATGATGGTATCGATGTGTCGCATCATCAGGGCAAGATAGACTGGAAAGAAGTTGCTAAAGACAAACAAATTAAGTTCGTATATATCAAAGTAACGCAAGGAACAAGTATAAAAGATAAGAACTACGAACAGAACATTAAAGGGGCACGTCGTCAAGGTTTACGCTGCGGTTCTTATCATTATCTTTCCTGCTTAACCTCTGTTAGGTCTCAATTTCGTAATTTTCAGAAGGCTATGCGAGGACATAAACAAGACTTAATTCCTATGATTGACATAGAGCATGAAGGTGTAAAACGCTGGAGTAAGAAGCAGGTACAAGATAGCGTAGCCTTATTTGCGAAACTCATTGAGCGCAAATATGGAAAGAAACCGCTTATATATTCACATGTAAACTTTTATAATTCTCATCTTACACCACGCTATAACAAGTACTTTCTCTTCTTAAGTAGATATAGTTCTGAGCGTCCTTCCATTAAAGGAGTAGGCCGACATAATATCTGGCAGTTTACTGATCGGGGACGAGTACGTGGTATTCATGGTAATGTCGACCTTGACAGATTTATGTCAGGAACCTCCCTTTCGTCTATTCGCCTGTAGCTGTTTACAATTATTTGGGATTGCTGTAAATTTATTATAAACAAATAAAAGGATGTTTCCAACTCATAATTTGTTTGTACATTTGTAACGTTTAAAAGCTTACAACGACCCAACGTCACACTTTACAAAAGAAATATAGGAGTATATAACAGCCTCTTCAAAGAAGAAATATCAACAGTTTTATAAGCCATAAATCCCAATCATTAATGGAAAGAAATCTATTAAGTAAGAATTTAACAAGTATGCGTAAAATAACTATTAACAAAGGAATTATATCTTTTCGTACTGTGATACTTGCACTGATGTTACTTACGTTGCATAGTGTTCAAGCACAAGAGTACCATGAAGAGCCACCATTAACATTCCGACCTTTGCTGCAAGAGCTTGGAACAGAATTGCTGCAAGGAAAGAAGGGGAGTATTGTTGCCGTTGACCCGGCTACAGGTGAGGTTCTTTGTATGGTGACTAATTCACCTACAGGACCAAATGATGCCCTTGCGATAGCGACAGCTTACCCTCCAGGCTCAGCTATTAAGCCTGCTCAAGCATTAGTATTCCTCTCAGAAGGAATCGTCAAGCCAGACACAAAGATAGCCTGCCATGACGGCTTTCGTGATGGGAACATAAAGGTGAAATGCCATCCTCACTACTCACCAGAAGCATTGGCGGGCGCATTGGCTGTCTCTTGTAACACTTGGTTCTTGAAGTCTTATCTATCTATGTTAGGTAATACACAGAAGTATGGAAGCAAGGAGAAGGCTGTTACAACATGGTGGGAATACATTGTAAGTATGGGACTTGGTGGACCATTAGGGATTGATATGCCTGGAGAAAAGGGTGGATTGGTTGCTAATGTGAACTATCTATCGCGTAGATATAAGAATAATTGGGACCCGAAGACCATCATGTGGGCTGGTATGGGACAAGGAGATATCACTGTCACACCGCTTCAGCTCTGTAATTTAGCGGCTTCTATCGCTAATCGAGGCTATTTCTTCACACCACACATTCATAAGAATGTTGACTGGTCACCTCTGTCTTCACGCTTTACAACCCCTCGTCAAACGAAAGTACCACCTTATATATATGCAGATGTCATAAAAGGAATGCGCTTGGCTGTAACCAAGGGGACTGCAACAGTCCTTAACGGAACAACTTATCCAGTCTGCGGAAAGACAGGAACAGCCGAAAATTCTGGTAAAGACCATTCTGTTTTTATTGGTTTTGCTCCTATGAATGAGCCAAAGATTGCTATTTCTGTTTATATAGAACATGGTGGGTTTGGTGCTGATGTAGCTGCTCCTATAGCAGGTTTGATTATGGAAAAGTATCTTAAAGGTAAACTGAGTCCGAAGTCACAAGCTATGGCAAAGCGCATTGAACGTATTAACACAATTACTAAATAAACCGTGGTTTGTAATAAAAAATCATGGAGTTGTATTCAATAGATGCTTATCAACGCTCAAGAAGGGCGTCTTCTACCTCCCAGAAGACGCCCTTCTTGCCTATTGAAAACGCCCTTCTCAAAGCTAATTAGGCGTCTTCTTCTAATGAGGTATGTAACCTCTTAATTACTTGATAGTTACCATCTGTATGCAAAAGACTTTTGGCTCTCAAAATAAGGGACGTAATAGCTCCTCGTTGTAATAAATATTCATAAAGGCGTATTACCGTTTCTCCGCTAACTATATCAGTCTCATAATCCGCTAAAATGAATGATATAAAAGAAAAAATCCCCATTCTCTCTCCTTGAAAACAAGGTTAGAGAATGGGGACAAAGCTTATTAGATTATTTTATATTCTCATGACCTCCTTAACACCCTTCACTGTTCTGAGTTTCTTGATAAGCATATTCAACTTGGAATTATCATCCAACAGGACTACAAGATTACCAGAGAAAAGGCCATCATTAGAGTCAATATTGATAGAACGCATCACTATCTTCTCGTCTTTTGAGATGATATTGGAAATGTTACTTACTATACCAATGTCGTCATTACCAATGACACGCAGCGTAATAGCATACTGAGAGGAACCTTTACCGCTCCAACGTGCCTTAACAACACGGTAGCCAAAACGCTTGCGCATCTCTGGTGCGTTCGGACAATCCTCTCGGTGAATCTTAATACCTCCGCTGACTGTCACAAAGCCAAAGACAGGGTCGCCATAAATTGGGTGACAACACTTTGCAAGTGAGAAGTCTAATCCTTTGAGGTTCTTATCTATAACGAGTACATCATCATTCTTCTTCAGATACTCTGTCGTAGGATTTTCAAACTCAAAGTTCTCTGCACTCTCCGTTTCCTTTGTCTGATTGAGGTTGTGCGCATGGTTATAAGTCTTCTGATACTCCTCGATAACATAGTTAGGGTCAAGTTTCTCATCAGCAATCTGCTTATAGAATTCAGAGACCTCTTTGAACCCTAATTTGCGAATGAGCTGTCCCATTGTGGAGTCTTCAATCTCAATCTTC
The DNA here is from genome assembly GCF_000224595.1 of Prevotella sp. C561. NCBI lineage: Bacteria > Pseudomonadati > Bacteroidota > Bacteroidia > Bacteroidales > Prevotellaceae > Prevotella > Prevotella sp. C561. The sequence goes on from NZ_JH114140.1 coordinate 241,664, forward strand.
TTGTTCTTAAACCTACGTTCGAGTAGTTCCTTTGCATACAGGCCATCCTTAACCTGTGTTTCTTTCAGTGCAAGACGTATCTTTGCCTTTGCACGCGAAGACTTACAGATATTCAACCAGTCACGGTTAGGCTTCTGTGTCGACGAAGTTAGTATCTCAACAGAGTCACCACTATGTAACTCGGTACGGAAAGAAACATTCTTACCATTAATCTTTCCACCTACACATTGATTTCCTATCTTAGAATGAATATGATAAGCAAAGTCGAGTACAGTAACTCCTTTAGGAAACTTAAGCAAATCGCCCTTTGGTGTAAACACATAAATCTCCTTTTCATAAAGGTCAGATCTAAACTCATCCATCACCTCCAGGTTGTTACCAGCCTCAAGTGCTGAACGAATAGAAGCCAACCAGTTGTCCATTCCACCTTCTGCCTTCACTCCCTTGTACCTCCAGTGAGCAGCAAGACCGTGTTCAGCAATCTCGTCCATACGTTCAGTACGGATCTGTACTTCGACCCACTTTTTATCAGGGCCAAGTACTGTGATGTGCAGACATTCGTAACCATTCGACTTTGGTACGGATAGCCAGTCGCGCAGTCGCTTAGGGTTAGGCTGATACATATCCGTCACAATGGAGTATGCCTGCCAACATTGCATCTTCTCTTTATCCTCTGGTGAGTCGAGAATGATGCGGATAGCAAAGAGATCATAGATTCCTTCAAAGGCACACTTCTGCTTCTTCATCTTCTGCCAGATGGAATGAATAGACTTTGTTCGACCTTTAATATGGAATTTAAGTCCTGCGGCTTTAAGCTGTTCACTGACCGGAGTGATGAAACTACTTATATAAGCATCACGCACCTTCTTAGTGGCATTGAGCTTCTCCTTTATATGATAGTATGCATCATGCTCCAGATATTTCAGCGATAAGTCCTCAAGTTCACTCTTAAGCTGGTAAAGTCCTAACTTATGAGCCAATGGGGCATAAAGATAACTGGCCTCTTCAGACACCTTACGCTGGGCTTCTTTATTCTCTACATCACGTATCTGACGCATGAGATTGACGCGGTCGGCTATCATAATCAAGATAACTCGCATGTCTTCTGCAAAGGATAACAGAAGGTTGCGAAAGTTCTCACTTTCGATAACCGGTGTCTTCTTGTAAAGTGCATGTACACGGATAAGACCATGAATAATCTTCGAAACGCCTTCACCATATAGCTTACTTATCTCGTCAAGAGTTATTTCTCCTTCTTCGACACTTTGATACAAAAGTATTGAAAGAACAGACTCACGATTTAACCCTATATCCTTAACAGCGATAGCAGCTGTTTGTAAAGAACATAATATAGGGTTTAACTTAAAGACATTACGCTGAATACGATTATCAGCGATTGTCTTTCTCAGATGGTCACGCAGCTTTGGAAGATCATTCTCGTAGAATGTTTGCCCAAGTGTTTCCTTAAGTTCTTCGAGTATCTTTTCAGACAACTCCTTCTCTTTATCCGTATAAATGAATTTCTCTTCCATAGGCATAATATATCTATTAACCAAGGCAAAGATACAAAGAAAATTGAAATAACGAGAAAGAAATGTGTCAAAGAGTTTCTTTCTTTCGGTTTAATTCGTTATTTTTGCAGATATAATACAATCTTTTTAAGACCTTACCATTATGTTAAAGAAAGAAGACCTAAAACAAATTCATGATAAAGGAATAAGTGAGGAACAGATTAGTAAGCAATTAGAAGACTTCAAGAGAGGTTTTCCTTACTTGAAACTTGAAGGTGCTGCAACCCCAAAGAAGGGTATTACAGTACTTGACAAGGATGCTTGTGAGGATGTTTGCCGTGCATGGAAAAAATATCAAACAAGTGGGCATAAGGTTGTTAAGTTCGTTCCAGCGTCTGGTGCAGCCAGCCGTATGTTTAAGGATTTGTTCGCATTCCTCAATGGCAGTAATGATGAACCAGTGAGTGACTTTGAGAAAGAGTTTTTTTCTAAGATCCATGACTTTGCCTTTTTCAATGAGTTATCAGCTAAATGCCAACAGTTAAAGGGTAAAAGTGCGGACGAACTATTAGAGGAGGGACAATACAAAGTGGTAGTTGCCACCTTATTAAATAAGGAGGGCTTGAATTATGGGCAGCTACCTAAGGGATTGCTTCTATTCCACTCATACGCTGACGGAGCACGTACTCCTATGGAAGAACATTTGGTTGAAGCAGCATGTTATGCAGAAAGTAACAAGCAGGCACATGTACATTTCACTGTTTCACATGAACACTTGGACTACTTCAAGCAAAAGGTAGCTGACAAAGAAACTGGATATGAGGCTAAGTACGGTGTTAGCTTTGATATTTCTTTCTCTGAACAGAAGCCGAGTACAGACACGATAGCCGTAAACCTTGATAATACTCCTTTCCGTAATGAGGATGGTTCGTTACTTTTCCGACCAGCTGGTCATGGTGCACTCATTGAGAATTTGAACGATTTGGACGCTGATGTTGTTTTTATCAAGAATATAGATAATGTAGTGCCTGACCGCCTGAAGGACGAAACCATTAGTTGGAAGATGATTATTGCAGGTAAACTTGTTGAATTACAGGAGCGCGCTTTTGCTTATCTCCACAAATTAGAACAGAGCAATTGTTCTCGTTCTGAGCTTGAAGAGATGGCTGATTTCCTACAGAAAGAACTTTCTTGTGAGAAACACGACAGGTCTTCTCTTGATGATGCAACATTGGCAGAATACCTATATAAGAAGCTAAATCGTCCTATGCGTGTATGTGGCATGGTGAAGAATGTAGGCGAACCCGGTGGTGGACCATTCCTCGTTTATAATCATGATGGGACAGTAAGCCTTCAGATTCTTGAAAGTTCACAAATAGACAAGAACGATGAAACATCTATGAAGATGTTTACAGAAGGTACTCACTTTAACCCTGTCGATCTTGTATGCGCCATCAAAGACTACAAAGGTAATGCCTTTGATTTGACAAAGTATGTTGATAAATCAACAGGCTTCATCAGCTCTAAGTCGAAGAATGGTCGTGAACTCAAAGCTTTAGAGCTTCCAGGCTTGTGGAATGGTTCGATGAGTGATTGGAATACCGTCTTTGTAGAAGTGCCACTCGGTACTTTCAACCCAGTAAAGACTGTCAACGACCTTCTGCGTGAGCAGCATCAATAAACATCAGAAGGACAGGACTAAATTGAGTAGATAAAGAATAAAATACTTCCCAACTGTTGGAAATTATATTTCTAATTGGTTGGGAAGTAGTTTATCTAAGCCTTACCACCTATTATTATAAGCATAATAAAGTTTCTATCTACTTGTTTCAATACATTATATTATCGTTTATCATTATTTCAGCAGAGGTTAGTCACCAATCAAACGAAAGCCTAATCATAATAGATAAGATGTATATGGAACATGTAACTTATTATTAAGAAGACATCAAACAGCCGAAAACCAAGATAATCTATCTGGTTAGTGAATAGCTTATTTCTTAAAGATAAGACAATATAATCTTGTGAAAGACGGTCAAGAAGACGAGAGGATAGCATTTTAGTTTCAATGAACAGCAAAAAAATAAGAGAAATCTTGTAGGGTTCAAATAAATATTATACCTTTGCCACACAAAAGACACATTCAATGATGTTTCACTTTATGAAACGTCCACACACAATCAAATGTAATTTCCCATACATATTTATATGTTTAGTAAAGAAGAATTATTAGAGAAAGAAGTTTCTGAACTTGAAACTATTGCTCAGAGCACAGGTGCTACCTATTCACCAGGAGATGACAAGGATAAGCTTGTTTATGCTATTCTTGACCGACAAGCTGAAGAGGCAGGCACAGCACACCCCTTAGAATCAAAGCGTAAGCGTACCAGGATAGCACGAAAGGATACTGATCGAGTTTATTCTGTTCATGGTGAAGAAGGGGAGAACTTTGATGTACAGAAGAATAAGGCTACGACTGCGAGTCAGCAATCTTTATTCAAAGACCTACCTGAATCAAAAGAGGAAAAGACTGAAGAAAAGTCTCCAGAAGAAATATTAGCATCTATTCCTAAGCATCGTGGCCGTAAGTCAAAGGCTGAATTAGAGGCTATTGCTGCTGCTGAAGCTGCATTAAAAGCTAAGTCTGAAGAGACGCCACAGGTTGAAGAACCTGCAGAGGAAGTGCAAGAAGAGAAAGCAGAACCTTCTGTTCCAGAAGACTTTATCCCAGAAGACCAGTTCTCTAACACACCTTCGCAAGAAGAGAATGAAGGGAAAGAAGAATTGCTCGCACGTCTTCAAGAGAAAGTGAATGCACATAATATGAATATGGATGCTGGCTATGCAACTACACCTGATGGGGTGTGGGCTGGTGATCCAGGCGATGGGACAGATTTTATTCCTGTTGTTGACTTACCAATAGAGGACCAAGGTGTTGTTCCAAACTATGATATGTTTGACCAACCAACACTACCTCCTCAGATGCCGTCAACCCCTATCTATGATAATGTACCATCGGTAAACAATGCTGCATACGATTTTTCTGATATCATAAAAGCTAATGGTGTTCTTGAAGTAATGCCTGATGGGTATGGCTTCCTCCGTTCAAGCGATTATAATTACTTGTCATCACCAGATGATGTATATATTGCAAACAACCAGATTAAGCAATATGGTTTGAAAACGGGTGATGTTGTGGAATGCCACGTACGTCCACCACATGAGGGCGAAAAGTATTTCCCATTGACAAGTATTGAGAAGATTAATGGTCGTAACCCGTCAGAAGTACGCGACCGCATCCCATTCGGGCATCTTACTCCGCTCTTCCCAGATGAGAAATTTAGTCTTTGTGGTGATCCACGAACAACTAATCTCTCAACACGTATCGTTGATCTCTTCTCACCAATCGGTAAAGGACAGCGTGCTTTGATTGTGGCTCAACCAAAGACAGGTAAGACTATCTTAATGAAAGATATTGCAAATGCTATTGCAGCCAACCACCCAGAAGCTTACTTGATGATGCTTTTGATTGATGAACGTCCTGAGGAGGTTACGGATATGGCACGTACTGTAAATGCGGAAGTTATTGCCTCTACATTTGATGAACCAGCAGAACGCCACGTAAAGATTGCCGGAATTGTTTTAGAGAAGGCGAAGCGAATGGTTGAGTGTGGACATGATGTTGTTATCTTCCTTGACTCTATTACTCGTTTGGCACGTGCGTATAACACTGTTGCACCAGCATCTGGTAAGGTATTGACTGGTGGTGTTGATGCCAATGCACTGCAAAAACCAAAGCGTTTCTTTGGTGCTGCACGTAATATTGAGGGTGGTGGTTCTCTGACGATTATAGCAACAGCTTTGATAGATACTGGCTCTAAGATGGATGAAGTTATCTTCGAGGAGTTCAAGGGAACAGGTAATATGGAGTTGCAGCTTGACCGCAGCTTAAGTAATAAACGTATCTTCCCTGCTGTGAACTTGGTTGCTTCAAGTACTCGTCGTGATGACCTCTTGCAGGATCGTACAACACTTGACCGCATGTGGATACTTCGTAAGTATATTGCTGATATGAATTCTATTGAGGCGATGAACTCTATACACGATCGTATGAGACGTACAGAGAATAATGAAGAGTTCCTATTGTCAATGAATGATTAATATAATCAGATTATAAAACTTGCTTTTCTTTCAGAAAACAGCAAGATAAGTAAATAAAAAATGTATCAAAAGTATGAAACAGAACGTTTCCTTTTGATACATTTTTTCGTTTTCGTACTTTCCTGTAGAAATCTATAAAGGCCGATGCTTTTGGTTTGCTTTAATTTTATGTAGGATTAATTTCCAATCATACAAAACTTATCAAAAATATTTTTCCTGTCATTTCTGTCATCATCTTTAAGTTTTTAACAAACTAATATACAATAAATTAGAGCCAAATGTTAAAATGACAGCAAACGAAATAAAAACTTTTTTCTATAATAAGGAGGAATTATTCCAATCTTATAACAACCGGAAAAGACTCTTACCTTTTGATAAATCTTATATTTGTATAGCCAACGAGCATGTCGGTTCGTCCGCCTTGTGGGCGGTAATAAATAAGTGCTTGATAGCTGTTTTCTGTTTGGTAATGACCATCGTCTACTTTGAAAGATGAGAGTCTACCCTGTTCATCAGCAGCAAGAAATTGATAGTTGTAATAACCAAACTTCAAAGGGACTACCGCTTCATAATATCCTCCTGTAGAATTATAATTCATCTCATAAGCAGGAAGCAAACGATTATATGTCCAATCGCCATTCAGAAATATTCTGTAAGGGTAGGGTGAGAGCGCTTTTAACTGAAAATGAGTCAAAATATAATCACTTGTTGTATTTATCTCTATATTATCCGAGTTGCGTATCAAATATGCGCCATCAGCATCCTCGTCATAGAGATAATTTAATAATGGGGCAGTAGGAAAGAGGTAGGCATGATAGTTCTTACCATCCCAACTAATTTTATCTACGCCCATAGAGGTATAATCTGTTGAAAGAATCTCAAACTTTCGGTACTCATTACCCGCCCAAAAGATATAGTCTTGGTTATGTGACCACCTTAGACCATTTGACATAACATATTGAGGCTTACTGTTCCAACGAGCATCAAGCCAGTTACGATTTTGTAACACAACTGTCTTAATTTGTTGTTGAGGGTTACTAACCGTATAATTACCATAATCTACCTGCATCTCAGCTTGTTGTTGATTGCCATTAATAGTTTGGTCGGTTTGTGTGGTTATATTCAATCTTACTCCCATAGAACTTTCCACAGGCTCTGTAAGCATAAAACATGCTGTAAGCAAAGGCAGGGCAGAGCTATTATCATCATCATCATATATGTAAAGACGATAATTACCAGACAACTTTGGACGGCATTTATCATTGGGAATATCCAAATGATAATGTGTATAAAGAGTGTTTGTTAGTGTAGACTCCTTTACATTATCTATTGTATTTCCTGCAATGAAACCATCTACGATATCGCTTTCAAAGAGTCCGACAGAAGGTTTCCAATCAGCCTCACAATGCTCTAAACGATAGGTCAAACGACGATAAGTATGCGTAAGATCATCAAAATCTATACTTATCTTACCATCATTGAGTACCATGACAGGTAGGTCCATCCATTTCTGATTAGCAACAACCTGCAATGAACGAAAGTTCTCGTCATGAATTTCATGGCGTTGCGCAGAAACAGAAATAGGTGAAAAACAAACTAAACAATAGACAAATAGTAAGGTTAATCGCTTCATTCTTCTTTACCTAAATAAATCTTTGAGGAAATTATCGAGGTCATTATCTAAATCATGCATGAGATCACCACCAATGATTGCAATGTCATCATCAACAAGATAAAGCTCTGCAATATTATTCTTATCATCATCTTCAAGAATGAAGCTATAAGGTTTCATGATAGACATATTCTCTACTATATCCTTAATACGATTGAGAGATGAGCGCAAGATAGTAGCTATCTCTTGATAGAAATTATCACTTTTGTTATCAATCCATTGGTCTATTACACAGCGAGTAATCTCGACGTCACTATCGTCAAAAGCCATAAGATCACCGCTATCTTGTGATACACGTAAATGAATATCAGTCATTGGCATGTCACAATCATCAGCGGTAAACTTCTGTGCAACCTTCTTCAAAAAGCGTTCAATCTGTTGTTGGGTTTGTTCGGTTTCTGTCATCTTAATGATTATAAGTTGATTTATTACAATGGCAAATATACAAAAAGTTTTCGAGTTTGTATAGATGTAGACATTTTTTTACGTTCTTTTTTTGATGGTTATAAAAAATATATTATCTTTGCAGCATAACTAATTGACATAAATCAGTTAAAAATAAGGAACTAAAAAGAAATGAAACAAACAATACTTGTTACTGGAGGGACTGGTTTTATAGGCTCACACACAACTGTTGAACTAATAGAAGCTGGATATGAAGTTGTTATTATAGATGACTTATCTAACTCTAAAATAGAGGTTTTAGATGGTATTGAGAAAATAACTGGTGTTCGTCCTGCATTCGAACAGGTGGACCTTCGCAATCGTGAGGCAACTGAGAATGTCTTTCGTAAATACCCAAAAATTGAAGGTATTATTCATTTTGCAGCTTCTAAGGCTGTAGGTGAGAGTGTACAGAAGCCTCTGATGTATTATAGAAATAACATTGTTTCATTGATTAACCTTTTGGAGCTCATGCCTGAATACAATGTTAAGGGCATCATCTTCTCAAGTTCTTGTACCGTATATGGGCAACCTAAGCCTGAGAATCTTCCTGTTACAGAGAATGCTCCACACCAGAAAGCAACTTCTCCATACGGTAATACCAAAGAAATTAATGAGCAGATTATCTTAGACTATATTCATAGTGGTGCGAATATTAAGAGTATTGTATTAAGATATTTCAATCCTATTGGTGCACATCCATCTGCCTTGATTGGTGAGTTACCAAATGGTGTTCCTAACAACTTGATTCCTTTTGTTACACAGACTGCCATGGGAATCAGAAAAGAACTAACTATCTTCGGCAATGACTATAATACTCCAGATGGTACTTGTATCCGTGATTATATCTATGTTGTAGATTTAGCAAAAGCTCATGTAGCAGCAATGGCACGTGTACTTGACCAAGAGACTGATAAGATAGAATACTTTAATATCGGTACAGGTAGTGGTAATTCAACAAAAGAAATTGTTGACACTTTTGAAAAGGCTACTGGTGTTAAGGTAAATTGGAAATATGGTCCACGTCGTGAAGGTGATATTGAAAAGATTTGGGGTGATTGCACCAAAGCCAACACAGTATTAGGTTGGAAGGCAGACACACCTTTGTCTGACGTTCTTGCTTCTGCATGGAAATGGCAGGAGAAGCTAAGAGAGGATGGAATTATGTAATTTTCTTTTTTACGATTAATATAAGTCAAGATTAGTAAACAAAAACAGTATTGCAGGTGAAACCTGCTTTATTTTGTGTTTGTGTTGTTGTTATCCCTCGATGTGAATCGGGGGATAATTTTTTTATGCCTTTTAAATCTATAAAATCTTATAAACAGTAATAGTTCATGGGAGTAATTATTATCATTCCATCAGTAAACTATATGATTATATATTATCTAATAGAGAAGTAAACAATCCGCATTATCGAACAACATATAGGATAAAAAGATTAAAAAAAGAAAACTTTTATACGTGTAAATTTGCTAAATTCAGATATAATCTATACTTTTGCACATGATATTTGCGTTGTGCAAATGATTTAATAGATAATCACAAGGGTATGTCAATATCAAAGACAAGACAAAAGCTCGTTGATGTAGCGCGCCAGCTTTTTGCGAAGAATGGCATTGCAAACACAACAATGAACGACATTGCTAAGGCATCAGGGAAGGGTAGACGTACACTCTATACTTATTTTAAGAGTAAAGATGATGTCTATTATGCCGTTATAGAGTCGGAGTTAGAACGCCTATCTGATAAGTTAGACGAGGTAGCAGCAAAGAGTATAAGCCCTCAAGATAAAATCATCGAGCTTATTTACACACATCTTAGTATGATTAAAGAAACTGTTATGCGTAATGGTAATTTACGTGCAGAGTTCTTTAGGAATATTTGGATGGTAGAGAAGGCACGAAAGAACTTTGATGAAGACGAGATAGAACTTTTCCGAAAGGTTTATTCTGACGCTAAAGAGGATGGAGACTTTGACATAGAGAATGTAGAACTTGTTGCTGATATTACCCATTATTGTATTAAGGGACTCGAAGTTCCATTTATCTATGGGCGATTAGGACATGGTTTAACCGAGGAGTCTTCACGTCCACTTGTTGCAAAGGTTGTATATGGTGCTTTAGGTAAAAATGGTTTGAAATAATTAACACTAAGGCAACCTATCATTCAGTTTGTATATTCATAAACTAACAATATAAATCAAAACAACATGAAATTATTGGAAGGTAAAACAGCTCTGATAACAGGTGCTGCACGTGGTATTGGTAAAGCAATCGCATTAAAGTTTGCAGAAGAGGGTGCAAACATTGCATTCACCGATCTTGTTATCGATGAGAATGGTAAAGCAACAGAGGCAGAGATTGCTGCTAAAGGCGTAAAAGTAAAGGGTTACGCAAGTAATGCTGCAGATTTCGCACAGTCAGAAGAGGTTGTAAAGCAGGTCAAAGAGGAATTTGGTTCTATTGATATTCTTGTTAACAATGCAGGTATAACAAAAGATGGTCTTATGCTTCGAATGACTGAACAGCAGTGGGATGCTGTTATAGCAGTGAACCTTAAGAGTGCTTTCAACTTCATTCATGCTTGTGTTCCAGTAATGATGCGCCAGCGTAATGGTAGTATTATCAATATGGCCAGTGTAGTTGGCGTACATGGTAATGCTGGTCAGGCTAACTATGCAGCATCAAAGGCTGGTATGATAGCCTTGGCTAAGAGTGTTGCACAGGAGATGGGTCCTAAGGGTATCCGTGCAAATGCTATCGCTCCTGGTTTCATTGATACTGCAATGACACAGGCTTTGGACGACGACATTCGTAAGGAATGGACATCAAAGATTCCTCTCCGCCGTGGTGGTACCGTTGATGATATTGCTAACACAGCAGTATATCTTGGCTCAGAACTATCAAGTTATGTGTCTGGTCAGGTAATCCAGGTTGATGGTGGTATGAATATGTAATACATGCTCCCTCTCTCCTTATATCATGCAGATATAGGAGGGAGGGAGATATGCTAATGTCTCTCTGAATTACATTTACAAACCCTTATCTTATATATATAAGGTGGGGAATACCTTATTCTAATTACTCAGACATACGTAGTAATCAACTAATAAGTTACTCTTTTTATTGTTAATCTGTTTTTATAACTCTCTTGTAAGGTATTGTTGACTATGGAAGTACTATACGAAGATAATCATATCATAATCGTCTATAAGGAAGCAGGCGAAATAGTTCAAGGTGATAAGACTGGTGACGAACCTTTATCTGAGATTGTCAAACGGTGGATTAAGGACAAATACCAGAAGCCTGGTAATGTTTTCTTAGGTATTGTGCATCGTCTTGATCGTCCTGTTTCAGGATTAGTTGTATTTGCAAAAACGTCAAAAGCACTTACAAGACTTAACAATATGTTCCGAAATGGTGAGGTGCATAAAACTTATTGGGCCATTGTTACACGTCCACCATTTGAGAAAGAAGCGACATTAACAGACTGGCTTGTACGTAACGAACGACAGAATAAGAGTTACGCCTATAACCACCAGGTCCCTACATCCAAGAAATCTATCTTACATTATAAAGTAATCAATCAGTCTGAACGTTATACATTACTGGAAATCAACCTAATGACTGGGCGTCATCATCAGATTCGTTGCCAACTTTCTAACATGGATTGCCCTATAAAAGGCGACCTAAAATATGGCGCACAACGCTCTAATTCAGATGGTAGTATCAGTTTACTAAGCCATCGAATCGAATTTATTCACCCTGTTTCAAAAGAGAATATTTGTGTAGAATCACCACTCCCTAACGATAACCTATGGCAGGCAATAGGCAATTTTTAATTGGAATTATAGACAAGCAACCGCATACTACATCTATTCTTTCCGAGTAGCAGATAAAGTTCATGGGCTGAAATTCTCAAAGATTGGCTTTCAGCCCATAATCGTTCAATAAAGAAAGTATTTTATACAAACCTTATCTTCAGCCTTTTCAATTAATAAAGTAAAATAGCCATCCAATTGAGAAGGATAAAATCACACATTATTACAATAATATTTTTTATTTTGTTTTGCTGTCATATTTAACATTTCACACAATCCTTCTGTAAACCAATAAGTTAGGGTATGATAACGAATGACAGTAATGACAGCAAAAATATTTTATGATGAAATACGTTGTCATCGCCCTATAGTGGCGGAGCATGCAGGAAACTATTATCATGAGAAAACTAATTTTTGCAGTAGACACAATGTTAAAATACTAATTCAAGATATTATATTTCATTTTCACAACCGCAATAAACGCAAAATAAAGCAAACATATTGATACCTTATAAGTAGATTTGTCCCCCAGATTATTAGCTTATAAAAAGTAAAGGACTACACCATATTGCCATGTTGTTACAGACGAATTAGGTTATATACTATCAGTTATGGTTAAGAATATTGTGAGAATAGTTTGTTAGAACCGTAATTTATCATCTCATCATCTATGATATTCTCGTACGGGAATGTGATTTATAGTGAGTCAGCAGGCTTGTGTTGTAAACCTTTTTCATACTTTTCAAAGCCAATACTTGCCCTTTATGCTTCAAGAAGACGCCCATTAAGCTTCAAGAAGACGCCTTTCTTGATTGTTACTAAGGCTCTTCTTGAGTCTTATTAAGCATGTTCTCTTTTACAGTTTATAACTAATTGGTTTACTGTAAGTTGTCATCCCACCTTACACTAGAATTACCCTTCTAATTTAATGATATTTACAAGTCTATTTTGTAAGAGCTTTTTACATTCATCTCCACTCTTAATCTTTATACTTTAAGATGTGAATACTCGTCTACAACATTTTAAATTGTAAGAATATATATGTGTAACATGATATCGTATTAACCAATCGCCCTGTGCTCTTCTATGGGAGAATAAAGTCTTATTCCTCTCACAGAAGAACACAGATGTCAAGGGTGTATATATCTTATTCAATCGTCACCAACATACGAAGAAGCCAGAGAATAACGCCATAAAAGATAGACTTGTAATATCGATAGCGAGGGTAGGATACTAAATATCACTACCTTAATTTATTCCATGCTCATTCAGTGCTTTTGCATATTTTGCAGCATTTTTCTGATGCTCCTCGTATGTCTTAGCAAAGTTATGGGTTCCACTAAAGTCTTCTTTTGCACACATATAGATATAATCATGGTGTACATAATTAAGTACAGCATCAATTGCTGCAACTGAAGGGATGCGAATAGGACCAGGAGGAAGACCACGATATTTATAGGTGTTATATGGATTATCTATCGTAAGCCACTTCTGATAAATACGATGAGCAGTGAAATTCTTAGTAGCAAACTTCACAGTTGGGTCGGCTTGGAGAGGCATGTTGAGGTGCAAACGGTTGATATACATACCCGCAATCTTTGGCATTTCAGCCTCATTATCTGTCTCCTCATCCACAATACTTGCGAGTGTAACTATCTCACTCTCAGTAAATCCAGCCTGCTTAGCTTTCTCTTTACGTTCAAAATTCCAGAACTTCTTATTCTCTTCACTCATCTTATCGAGGAACTTATCGACAGAAGTATTCCAATAAAAGTCGTACGTATTAGGAATAAACATCGCTGGAATAGTCTCTGGCGTGAAGCCATATTTCTTACATACCTCTTTTGATTTGAGGCGTGAAAGCAGTTCAGCACGTGTAAACATCAGTTTTTCACTTACGTCTGTAGCAAGGTCGTCTATCGTTCTTACAGACCGTATAGTTACTTTCACAGGTGCTTGTAAACCATTAATAATATGACGTGATGTCTGAAGTGAACCAGAAGAGCCTACAACAAATCTACCAGGACGTATCTTTTTCGCATATCCCATTACCCCAGCAATCTGCTTAAAGACCCAAAATCCTTGAGGAGTTGAGAGCGGTTGAAGCTTGGCATATACAGAGTCAATATTGTCATCTTCGTCAATCTGAATGTATGTCTCATTACCTGTACGAGACATTCCAGAGAAGAAAAGAAAATATGTTACACCAGCTAATACGACAAGAACTGATATTAAAATCCAACGGGAAGTTGTTCCTTTTCCCTTCTTTTTATTCTTACTCATTGTCTTAAATTTATTCTTCTAAGGTGCAAAGGTACAATATTTAAGTATTAATTGAGCAATGACAAGCAACTTTGATAGCCTCTTTTTCGAAATTTAAGGGAAAAAGTAACCTAATGTCTATATTATTATGTACTTTTGTCTGAGATTAATAAAAGGATAATGAGAGATTTTAAGACTTATATCTTCGATTTAGATGGTACATTACTTAGTACGCTAAACGATTTAGCATCAAGTACAAATTATGCGCTTCGTTGGGCTGGCATGCCTGAACGAACAATAGAGGAAGTACGTATGTTCGTTGGTAATGGTGTTAAGCTATTAATGGAACGAGCTATCCCAGAGGGAGTTAATAACCCTAAGTTCGAGGAAACATACGCAAAATTTCGAGAACATTATATGGAACATAACCTTGACACAACACGTCCATACGATGGTGTACCAGAACTGTTACATGAACTAAAACGACGTGGTAAGCACCTTGCTATTGTAAGTAACAAATTCTATGCGGCCACACAAGACCTTGCAAAACATTTTTTCCCGGATACGATAGAGGTAGCAATAGGAGAGCGAGAGAACATTAGGAAGAAACCAGCTCCCGACACTGTATTAGAAGCCTTGCGTCAACTAAATGTATCAAAAGAAGATGCTGTGTATATAGGCGACAGTGATGTAGATATCATGACAGCAAAGAATTGTGGCTTACCTTGTATTAGTGTGCTTTGGGGATTTCGTGATAAAGACTTCTTAATAGAGCATGGAGGCTCTCTGTTCGTAGAAAAACCAATTGAAATTCTAAGCAGGTTATAACGATTAACCAATTACTTGCTATTCAATTAAATGGCAAGTAATTGGAATAAATATTAGTAGAAGAGATTACTCAAGAAGCCTAACAAGGCTCAATAATCCTTTTTCGTGTAAGTCTCATCCAGCAATACTTTTGAAGGAGTAGCACCAGAACGATAGGTATATTGGAAATTAAATCCAGCATCCTTGTACCCTTTCGAACCAGGATCAGCCTTCAACGCATCACGTAAGGCCTTTCTGAGCTCTGCTCTCTTAGCGTGGACAGCCTGCTCGTTATCAGCTTTACCAACAAGTGAATAGTAATAATGGATAGTGCGAGAAGGTGCTTCAAAAAACCATGCTATCCATTCTCGTGTCATTAACAACAGGAGTCGGGCATTTCTTCTCGGTATATTCTTTACATTCTTGTGCTGCCCTCTCCTCTAAACTATTACGACAGGCAGAGAGTGAAAGTAGCAATAAAGCTGCATAAAATAAATGTTTCATTCCTTTTAATTTAATGTTAATTACAGTTTAGGACTATCTAACCAAGAACAGTCTTTTAACTTTCTTTCTAACTATATATCCAATGCAAAGATAAGAAAAAATAAACAATTTCTTATTTTAACGTTCTTAATTCTCAATAAAAATCATTATATTTGCAGATTGAAAATATAGACAAACGAATGAATCATATAAGGAATTTCTGCATTATTGCCCATATTGACCATGGTAAATCAACCTTGGCTGATCGTCTTTTAGAGTACACACAGACGATAAAAATTACTGAAGGGCAGATGCTTGACGATATGGATTTGGAGCGTGAACGTGGTATAACTATCAAAAGTCATGCTATCCAGATGGAGTACACATTAGATAAGAAGAAATATGTACTTAATCTTATTGATACTCCAGGACATGTTGACTTCTCGTATGAGGTGTCACGAAGCATTGCAGCGTGTGAAGGTGCATTGCTTATCGTTGATGCAACGCAGGGCGTACAGGCGCAGACTATCTCTAACCTCTATATGGCTATCGACCATAATTTGGAGATTATCCCTGTTATCAATAAGATAGATATGCCTAACGCAATGCCTGAAGAGGTCGAGGATGAGATTGTCGACCTTATTGGTTGTGACCCAAAGGACATCATTCGAGCAAGTGGAAAGACGGGGGAAGGCGTACCAGACATACTTGAAGCTATCATAAAGCGCATCCCTTCACCAACAGGAGATGTCAACGCTCCACTGCAGGCCCTCATCTTTGACTCTATCTTCAACTCTTTTCGTGGTATTATCACGCTTTGCAAAGTTGAGAACGGAGTCATAAAAAAGGGTGATAAGGTTAAGTTTGTACAGACTGGTATGGAATATACCGCTGATGAAGTTGGCGTATTAAAGATGGAGATGATGCCAACCCAACAACTGTCAACAGGTGAGGTAGGATATATCATTTCTGGTATTAAGAATGCTACTGAGGTAAAGGTGGGCGATACAGTAACACACATTGTCAATCCTTGCAAACATGCCATTGAAGGCTTCCAAGAGGTAAAACCAATGGTCTTTGCGGGCGTCTATCCTATCGACCCAAATGACTACGAAGGGTTGCGTGCTTCCTTAGAGAAACTTCAACTTAATGACGCTTCACTTACGTTCCAACCAGAGAGTTCACAAGCTTTGGGATTCGGTTTCCGTTGTGGCTTCTTAGGATTGCTTCACATGGAGATTGTGCAGGAACGATTAGATAGAGAGTTCAATATGGATGTTATTACCACCGTACCTAACGTTAGCTACATGGTATATGACAAACAAGGGAATGTTAAAGAGGTTCACAACCCCTCTGGTCTTCCTGATCAGACTATGATTGATCATATTGAAGAACCTTATATTAAGGCCTCCATCATTACCTCCAGTGAATACATTGGACCTATCATGACGTTGTGTCTTGATAAACGTGGTGAGCTTGTCAGTCAGAACTACGTAAGTGGAAATAGATTGGAACTCATCTTTATGATACCATTGGGTGAGATTGTGATTGACTTCTATGATAAATTGAAGAGTATTTCTAAAGGATACGCCTCATTTGATTATCACATTGATTCTTTCCGTCCATCCAAGTTAGCAAAGCTTGATATTCTTCTGAATGGAGAGGCTGTTGATGCCCTTTCTACTCTGACACATGAGAGTAATGCTGTCGGATTTGGAAGAAGGATATGTGAGAAGCTGAAAGAGTTGATACCACGCCAGCAATTTGACATCGCTATACAAGCTGCTATCGGTGCTAAAATCATTGCACGAGAAACCGTTAAGCAGGTACGTAAAGATGTTACCGCAAAGTGTTATGGTGGTGATATTAGCCGTAAGCGTAAGCTCTTAGAGAAGCAGAAGAAAGGTAAGAAACGTATGAAACAGATTGGAAACGTACAAGTTCCACAGAAAGCATTCCTTGCCGTATTGAAGTTGGATTAAAGTCAAAGTAATAAGAAAGGAAAGGAATATGAAGGATTTGGTTAATGATACAAGAGATATTGCACGTGAATTGGCACGTAAATATAGTACGATGACTCATGACGAGTTGGATGTACTTGAGAGTATCCTTGTGCCCATGAAATTCGCCAAAGGACAGATGATTCTCAGCGAAGGGGAAATCTGTAAGCATTTTTATTACATAGAAAAAGGACTTATTCGTCAGTTCTACTTTAAGAATGGTAAGCAAATTACCGAACATTTAGGAGAGGACAGAAGTATCTTTATGTGTATAGAAAGCCTTTTCCGTGAAGAACCTACAAAGTTACAGGTAGAGGCTTTGGAGCCTACATGGGTTTACGCACTACCTAAGCAGAAGCTTGAACAGGTGGCATTACATAATGTTAATATTCAGATTCTTTACCGTAAGATATTGGAAGAGAGTCTTATAACATCGCAAATTCATGCCGACCTCGTACGTTTTGAAACTGCACAGGCCCGTTACAAGAGAATGTGTAAACTCAATCCACAAGTTGTCTTACGTGCACCATTGGTTTATATAGCCAGTTATTTACAAATGACACCAGAGACATTAAGCCGTGTTAGGTCGTCAACATTGCTTGATGACTAAGCGGTCTTTTATCTATCAAGTGTTATAAAACAAAGGGTTAGGGGAAGTTAAATAATTACTTATTTCACTTATTTGGAAACATGTAACATTAGGAAATAGTAATTACTTAAGTTTCTCTAACTTTTTTGTAAACCTCTATAATAGAGGGAGCTAAAGACTATCTAAGAAAGAAAGGGTATAGTTGTAAAATGATATTAGATAGATATTTTATACTTGACATCAGTATATCAACTTATTATTAACAACAAGTTGATATATTTTGGAGTAAAGGATTGTGAAAATTTAGCTATCAGCATAAGTTGATGTTTAAACTTAACACTAAGCGTGATAAATATAAACACAAGTTTAGGACTACGTTAGCATATTTCTACACGACACATATATAATAAGGTGTCAACGCCGCAAATGTACAAATCTTTTGGCATAAGGTACTCAATATAGGGTAGTATCGACCCTAAATAGAGACTTATGTAAATATTGTACTTTCCTTATTAAACCAATAGGTCATACTAAGTTAGGTTTAAGTAGAACTAATCTAACGATTCGTAAAGAAAATAACATAACGAGAAAATTATATTTGTTCTTCCCCTTCCCAGAACTCCCAACTTGCAAAAGCCTGTAAGAGAAGCATTTCAAGACCATTCTTTACCACTGCTCCATGCTCACGTCCTTTGGCCATAAAGAGGGTCTCATCTGGATTATAAAGTAAGTCGTAAAGTAGAGTGTGGCTATTCATTGCGTCATAGGGGAGGGTAGGACACTCTTCTGTCTTAGGATACATACCAAGAGGAGTACAATTAACAATAACATTATACTCATCGATTACCTCTGGTGTTATCTCTTCGTATGTTAAGACATTAGGACGTTTTGTACGTGAAACAAACATTGTTTCTAACCCAAGTGATTTTAAACCATAGTTTATAGCCTTTGATGCTCCGCCCGTACCAAGGATAAGTGCCTTCTTATGATGGCGTTCAAGCAAAGGTTCAATACTTCGTGTAAAACCAATCACATCACTATTGAAACCTTTAAGTATCGTCTTATTACCCTTATGAGTGACACGAATAACATTCACAGCACCAATAGCTTTAGCTTCTGGACTAAGACTATCAAGATAAGGAATTACCTGTTCCTTATAAGGAATCGTTACGTTCAACCCACGTAACTGTGGATTGGAATCAACAACCTCTTTGAAGTCCTCTATCGATGGAATCTCAAAGTTGATGTATTGGGCATTGATGTGTTCGTTCTCAAACTTCTCATTGAAATAACCAATTGAGAAAGAATGCCCTAATGGGTAGCCAATAAGTCCGTACTTATCCATATCTTAACCTTGTTCTATAAATTATTCTTTTGTTCATCCACTGTCTCAGTCAGTATTTCACTCACAAACTAACATTCTCTATATCTGGCTTCATTCAAGTTAGTCTCTAAATGCGTTGAATAACTTATAAGATAACATGAGATGTTAATTATGACAACAAAAGGAATCAATACCACTATGGTAACATCTGAAAGAATATCTTCTTATTATAGTAGACTTTGTCTATCTAAGTTTTGGAAGAGCTTATTCTGCGACATACATCTCACACTGAGATATAATAGTAGTTGATTTTATAAGTTACTTTTCTGCGAAATACATCGTACAGATACCGAATGTCAACCGGCGAAAAGAGCTTTTTGAGAATCCTGCTTTTTGAAATATCTCCATCATCTTCTCGCCTTGCGGGAAAGCTTCAACAGTCTTATTTAGATATTCGTATGCACTTTTATCCTTTGAGATAAACTTAGCATAGTTAAGCAAGAATGTGTTAGAATAGAAGCGGAAGAGCTGTTTCATTGGGAACTTAACAGGTGTGGTTAGTTCAACAATACTCAGATGACCACCCTTCTTCAGTACACGGCAAATCTCGGCAAGTCCCTTGTCAAGGTTTTGAAAATTACGAATACCAAAGGCAGCAGTCACTGCGTCAAAGGTATTATCAGGAAAAGATAGGTTGAGACAGTCCTCTTTCTGAAAAGAAATAACATTGCTTAATCCTGCAGCCTTAACTTTCTCTCGACCGATAGCCATCATTCCTTCAGAGATATCTGCACCAATGAGATGTTCTGGCTTCAGCTCGTTGGCGGCAAGAATGGCAAAGTCACCAGTTCCTGTAGCAATATCAAGCATCTGCTTAGGACGATAGGGTAGAAGCTGTCGGATAGCCTTCTTACGCCATCCTTTATCTATATTTCCAGAGAGACGATGGTTCAGTGTGTCATAGGTTGGTGCGATGTTATCAAACATCTCTTCTATAAGTTTACCTTTCTCACCATTACCATCGTAGGGTTTAATCTTTTCCTGCTCGTACATATTCTTACTTTAGTTCATAATCCACAACCCTAAATTCATAATCTTGATAACTATATTATGATATGCCTAAATAAGTTCTAATGGCATATTAGACATGTATCAGTGTATATTATTTATCAAAATCAGGAATTTAGGATTATGAATTCATATTTATCCTTTTACTTTCTCGAAGCAAGGTACTGCTTTACATTTTTCTCAATGCGTGCAGCAATATCACCATCTTCAGCAGCCTTATCGAACTTCTCTCCAGTGATATGTTCATACAACTCAATGTAACGTTCGCTTACACTCTCGGCATATTCGTCTGTAATCTCAGGCATTGTCTGTCCTGGTTCATTCATAAAATTATGCTCGATAAGCCATTGACGAACAAATTCCTTTGATAATTGCTTCTGTGGTTCGCCCTTCTCAAGTTTCTCTTCATAGCCATCAGCATAGAAGTAGCGGCTTGAGTCTGGTGTATGAATCTCATCAATGAGGTAGCACTGACCATCACGCTTGCCAAACTCATACTTAGTATCAACAAGTATCAAGCCCTGCTTTGCAGCAATCTCCTGACCACGTGCAAAGAGCTTACGGGTCCAGTCTTCGATGATTGCATAGTCTTCTGCAGAAACAATACCCTGTTCGATAATCTCTTCCTTAGAGATGTTCATATCGTGACCTTCGTCAGCCTTGGTAGTTGGAGTAACGATTGGCTCTGGGAAACGCTCGTTCTCACGCATACCATCAGGTAGCTTCACACCACAAATCTCACGGCATCCATCCTTGTAGGCACGCCATGCAGAACCTGTAAGGATTGAGCGGATAATCATTTCAACACGAAAGCCTTCACACTTCAGACCAACAGTTACCATTGGATCAGGAGTAGCTAACTTCCAGTTAGGACAGATGTCTGTTGTCAGGTCAAGGAACTTGGCAGCAATCTGGTTCAATACCTGTCCTTTAAACGGTATTCCCTTTGGTAGTACAACGTCGAATGCAGAGATTCGGTCGGTAGCTACCATGACGATAAGATCGTCGTTGATGTCATACACATCACGTACTTTTCCGTGATAAACACTCTTCTGTCCATCGAAATGGAATTCAGTTTTTGTTAATGCTTTCATTGTTTTTATGTTTATAGAGTCCTATCTCTTGTTAGCTTTATCGTGTGCTTCGTATGCATTCACGATACGCGTAACCAGTTTGTGTCTTACAATGTCTTTTTTATCAAGATTGATGACAGAGATACCATCTACGCCACTCAGAATAGAAAGAGCTTCTTTTAATCCACTCTTCTCTACATGTGGAAGGTCAATCTGAGTCAAGTCACCCGTGATTACCATCTTTGTATTCCAGCCCATACGTGTTAAGAACATACGGATTTGAGCTGGTGTTGTATTCTGTGCTTCATCAAGGATTACTACAGCATCACTCAATGTTCTTCCTCGCATGAAAGCTAATGGCGCAATCTGAATAATATGCTTATCCATCATATCCTGTAGCTTAACAGCAGGAATCATATCCTCTAAAGCATCATAAAGTGGTTGCAGATAGGGGTCTATCTTATCTTTCATATCACCTGGAAGAAAGCCAAGTTTCTCACCAGCTTCAACGGCTGGACGGGATAAGATAATCTTCTTTGCAGCTTTTTCCTTAAGAGCTTTTACTGCTAAAGCTATACTGAGGTAAGTCTTACCCGTTCCCGCTGGTCCAACAGCAAATATCATATCGTTTTTTTCGAAGGCATCAATCAGTTGCTGCTGATGCTCCGAACGACCTTTAATCGCTCTACCTGATACAGAATAAACAAGGACGTCCTTTACCGCATCAGCTTTGGTCTTACGACCTTTCACGATATCAAGGATGTCCTCTTCTGTAATGGTGTTATACCGTTCTACATGCTTACGCATGGTTTCAATGTCTTCTTCTATCTTAACCATCTCCTCTTCGTCACCTAAGATACGTATAACATTGTCTCTTGCAACAATCCTCAACTTAGGGAAGAGTGACTTTATCATTTGGAGGTGACCATTGCCAACTCCATAGAAGACTACTGGGTCTATATCTTCAAGAACTATATGCTTTTCTATCAATTTCCTCTATTTTATATTTGTTCGCAAAGTTACTATAAAATAATGATACTTGCAAATTATTCCTAATTCATAATTATCAATTAGCAAAAACTTATTACCTTTGTATCAATGAAAAGAAAATCAAAGATAACAAAGAAGCGCTATTTATTAGGTTTCATAACAATAACTTTATTCTTAGCCATCATTAGGTTACTGTTTCCGTCTATTGCACAAGATAAGACAAAAGCTTTATCTAATGTTGATAGTACTCGTATCATTGAAAAAGCGGATTCTGCTAAGATTAAAGAGCAATCAACTCCAAGTAACACAACCATATCTCATTTCTTCAAATCGGATGGTTCACAAAAGAGGAATAGAATTGTAGGTGTTCGAGATTATGACGAGAGTTTCCCAGACTCTCAACCACAACAACTTGAAGCAGCATTGCGTTATGGGGTGAAACCTGTCCTTAACCGCACTGATGCAGAGAAGCGAAAAGGGGAGTTAGTATATATAGGCTGTAATCCTTATTACAATCTAAAGAAGTTGAATAATAGTATTCCATATCTTGTTCCACGTGCTGCCATCCTGCTTCAAGATATTGCACATAATTTCATGGATAGCTTGCAAACAAAGGGCGTACCTATAAATAAGTTCCTTGTATCAAGCGTTTTAAGAACCAAAGAAGACGTTGATAAACTTCGTAAACACAATCATAATGCAACAGAGAATAGTTGCCATCTATATGGAACAACCTTTGATATTGCGTACAATAAATATGCAGCTGTTACTCGTCCGGTAAGGAATGATACACTTAAGTGGGTTTTAAGTGAGGTTTTGAACGACCTCCGTTCGCAAGGAAGATGTTTTATAAAGCACGAGAAACATCAAGGTTGCTTCCATATTACGGTTAGATGATTTAGCAATATAGGCTACAATGGTTCTAAGACGCTTTCATATAATAAAGCATTAGGATATGAGGAATACTCGTTATAGTCTTAATATAATCATCAGATTATTTGGTTGTTAGAAAAAAAAGACGTACTTTTGCATCCGCTATCACGAGATGATAGCATTAAATTCAAACCTTTAAAATATTTATTAAACAATTATGGCAACAAAAATCAGATTGCAGCGCGGTGGTCGTAAGAACTATGCTTTCTACAGCATCGTAATCGCTGACGCTCGTGCACCACGTGATGGTAAGTTTACTGAGAAGATTGGTACTTATAACCCAAACACCAATCCAGCCACAGTAGATTTGAATTTTGAACGTGCTCTTTACTGGGTTGAGACAGGTGCTCAGCCAACAGACACTGCTCGTAACATCCTTAAGGGTGAGGGTGTTTACATGATGAAGCATCTCCGTGGCGGTGTTAAGAAGGGTGCATTCGACGAGGCTGCATGCCAGCAGAAGTTCGATGCATGGAAGCAAGCTAAGGTTGCAGCTACAGAAGCTGTCGAGAAGAAGGTAACCGATGCGAAGAAGGCTGCTGCTGCTCAGAACCTTGAAGCTGAGAAGAAAGTTAACGAAGCTATTGCTAAGAAGGTTGCAGACAAGAAAGCTGCTGCCGCTGCAGCACAGGCTGAGGCTGAAGGAGCTAAGGCTGCTGAGGACACTACTTCTGAAGCTCCTGCAGAGGAGGCACCAGCAGAGGCATAATCCTCGCTCGCTATTAAAGTATAAGTCCATAGACTCAGCACGAGTTTATGGACTTTTTCTTTTGTATTAGCTTCTAAAATGATACCGTACAGTGGACGTCCTCTTTCAAGTAAACTATAATATTGATAATGAATATAATAAGAAACTTCCTCCTTTTTAATTCAAGACAGCGGTCATTAGCTGTACTGACGTTGAGTTTTGGACACCTTAATGAATATCGTCAAGGAAGAAGTGGCTTAGTATATTTATCATTAAATACTATCTAAACATACTCTTCTCCTTGTAGGAATACACGTTTTACGATAGGTGTTGTATAGGCGTATGGAATAAATTCAATAGAAGGAATTGCATCTGTAATAAAGAAATTAGCAACCTTACCACATGTGATAGAGCCATACTCTTTGCTCAGTCCCATTG
This sequence comes from Prevotella sp. C561, assembly GCF_000224595.1. Taxonomy (NCBI): domain Bacteria; kingdom Pseudomonadati; phylum Bacteroidota; class Bacteroidia; order Bacteroidales; family Prevotellaceae; genus Prevotella; species Prevotella sp. C561. The sequence goes on from NZ_JH114140.1 coordinate 265,930, forward strand.
CACATGCTCCATTTAATGTTGCTGCATTAATTGCTTCTGCAGGCATTAGTCGCATCTTGATACAGCCAAGCGAAACTATAAACTTCATATCTCCTGATGGCGTAGAACCTGGGTTATAATCACTTGCAAGGACAAGCGGTAGACCACAGTCTATTATCTTACGACCCAAAGCAAAAGGAAGATTAAGGAAGAAAGACGTTCCAGGAAGTGCTGTTGGCATAGTTTCGCTGTTCTTAAGGATATCTATTTCTTCTTCTGTCATACTTTCTAAATGGTCAACTGACACTGCCTTATATTCTACACCAACCTCAACACCACCAGACGACGCTAACTCGTCAGCATGAATCTTAGGTCGCATGCCATATACAGCACCAGCTTTTAGAATCCGAGCAGTCTCTTCTGGCGTAAAGAAGCCTGTGTCACAGAATACATCTATAAACTCTGCTAAATTCTCATTACCCACAGCTGGTATCATTTCGTTGATGATTAAATCAACGTAGGCATCTTGTCTGCCTTTATATTCGCGCGAAACGGCATGTGCACCAAGGAATGTAGCAACAACCTTCAGCCGTGTTGTCTCTTTGATACGACGGATAACACGAAGCATCTTCAGCTCGTCTTCTGTGTTAAGTCCATACCCACTCTTTATCTCCACACAACCTGTTCCTTTCCGAATAATCTCATCAACACGCTTCATAGCCTGCTGGTAGAGTTCGTCTTCGCTCAATTCATGAAGGCGGTCTGCCGAGTTTAGAATACCACCACCACGCTTTGCTATCTCAGCATAACTAAGCCCACGGATCTTGTCAACAAACTCTTGCTCTCTACTTCCAGCATAGACAATATGAGTATGGGAGTCGCACCATGAAGGGAGAACGGTTCCTCCATTCGCATCAACAACTTCCTCATTATCAGAAATTGGTGGACAATCATTCATCTCACCATAATCAACAAAGCATCCATCCTCTATCACAAGATAAGCATCTGACAGTGTGTTAAGTTCTGCCATCTCTTTACCTTTCAAACATAGCTTTCCTTCATGACCTATACCAGCAAGTAAGCCAATGTTTTTAACTATTAGTCTTTTCATTTCAAGCTTTTTCTCTAATCAATGAAAGTATAATAATATAAGATATTCAAAAGGAATAGGGCTACATCAAGATGGTATTTAATCTTGACGTAACCCCGTTTACCTTATTTATTTACGCAGGAATTCAACCGACTTAGCGATGTGTGGAGCCATAAACTCGTCCGTATCAATGAAAGGAACACACTCACGATAAGCCTTATGGATAGCTTCTATCGTAGGAGAAGATTTCAACGGACGACGGAACTCAAGTGCTTGTGCAGCATTGAAGAGCTCAATAGCGAGTACACGCTCCGTATTCAATACAACCTGATAGAGCTTTGTTGCGGCATTTGCCCCCATGCTGACATGGTCTTCCTGTCCTTGTGAAGATGGAATACTGTCGACAGAGGCAGGAGTACAATAAGTCTTACTCTGGCTAACGATAGATGCTGCTGTGTACTGAGGAATCATAAAACCACTGTTTACACCAGGTTTAGCTACAAGGAAACTTGGTAGGTTTCGTGTGCCAGAAACGAGCTTGTAGATTCGACGCTCAGATATATTACTTAATTCACAGAGTGCTATAGCAAGGAAATCCATTGGTTGTGCAATTGGTTCTCCGTGGAAGTTTCCTGCTGAGATAACAAGGTCTTCATCAGGACAAACGGTTGGGTTATCAGTTGCAGCATTCACTTCAATGTCTATCACAGACTTAACGTATGCAATCGTATCCTTTGAGGCACCATGTACCTGCGGCATACAACGGAATGAATAAGGGTCTTGTACGTTGACTTTAGGCTGTTTAATAAGCTCACTGCCTTCTAACAATTCTCTTATTCGTGCTGCAGTGTCAATCTGTCCCTTGTGATGGCGAACAGCATGAACGGCATGTGTGAATGGTTCTATGCGTCCATCGTAAGCCTCAAGAGACATTGTTCCAATGACATCAGCCCACTCACTCAAACGTTCACTTTGTAAGAGTGCCCATACAGCAAAGGCATTCATGTTCTGTGTACCGTTGAGTAGGGCAAGACCTTCCTTAGAAACAAGTTCTATAGCATCCCAATTCATCTTCTTCAAGATGTCAGCACCAGAGAAGGTATTGCCTTGATATTCTACTTCTCCCATTCCTATAAGTGGTAGAGAAAGGTGAGCCAATGGGACAAGGTCGCCCGATGCGCCCAATGAACCTTGCATATACACAATAGGATAGATGTCGTTATTGAAGAAGTCTATCAGTCGCTCGACGGTCTTCAACTGACAAGCAGAGTAGCCGTAACTGAGCGACTGAATCTTGAGCAGCAACATTATCTTTACAATCTCATTAGGGACACGATCGCCCACACCACAAGCATGAGACATCACAAGGTTTTTCTGTAACTGTGACAGGCTATCCTTATCAATAGATATCTTACAGAGAGAGCCGAAGCCCGTTGTCACACCATAGATAGGAGTTTCTGATTCTATAATCTTATTATCGAGATACTCTCTACAACGAATAATTCGTTGACGTGCATCTTCAGAAAGTTCAAGCTTTGTGCCATTCTTTATTATCTCGCCAATCTGCTCTATTGTCAGATGTTCAGCGCTAATCTGATGAATTTTGTTCATAGTTTCTATGGATTATAATAATAGATTTAATTGATTAAAAGGCTGTATTAATAATGTCATCTTCAACGATGTTAGGGAGTGTAACACAGAGTCCTGGTGTACGTTCCATCTCCCTACGGATAGCATCAATAGAACCAGTGTTGCGAGCCCAACTACGACGTGCTATGCCGTTGTTAACATCCCAGAGAAGCATCTGACGGATGTGACGGTCAGAGTCTTCGCTACCATCAATCACCATACCGAAGCCACCATTGATAACTTCTCCCCAGCCAACACCGCCTCCATTGTGGATAGATACCCATGTAGCACCACGGAAAGAGTCGCCAATAACATTCTGTACTGCCATGTCAGCACAGAACTGTGAGCCATCATAGATGTTTGATGTCTCACGGAAAGGAGAGTCTGTTCCTGACACATCATGGTGGTCGCGTCCCAGAACAATAGGTCGTGAGATTACTCCTTTACGTATTGCTTCATTGAAGGCTAAGGCTATCTTTGTGCGACCTTCCGAGTCAGCATATAGGATACGAGCCTGAGAGCCAACAACCAAGTGATTCTTTCCTGCTTCTTTAATCCAATGGATGTTATCATCAAGTTGACCAATAATATCTGGAGTTGCCGTCTTGCGTATTTCTTCTAATACCTCTGTTGCAATGCGGTCGGATGTTTCTAAGTCCTTTGGGTCACCTGACGAACAAACCCAGCGGAATGGTCCAAAGCCATAATCAAAGAACATCGGACCCATAATATCCTGTACGTAAGATGGATAACGGAACTTACCACCTTCCTTCATGATGTCTGCTCCCGCACGACTTGACTCTAAAAGGAAAGCATTACCATAGTCGAAGAAATACATACCTTTCGCAGTCAGCTTGTTAATAGCAGCCACCTGGCGACGTAAAGACTCCTGCACTTTCTCCTTAAACACCGCTGGCTCCTCTGCCATCATACGTTTAGATTCTTCCAAAGAAAGTCCGACTGGATAGTATCCACCTGCCCATGGGTTGTGGAGGGAGGTCTGATCACTTCCTAAGTCAACGTGTACATCTTCTGCTGCCAAGTGTTCCCATAGGTCAACAACATTCCCCACATAGGCCATAGAGACCGTTCGCTTCTCTTCAACAGCCTTCAATGCTGCAGGGATAAGTTCGTTGAGTGAGGTGTGAAGTTCGTCAACCCAGCCTTGATCATAGCGTTTCTGTGCCGCAAGTGGGTTGATTTCAGCCGTAATACTTACTACACCTGCTATGTTACCAGCCTTTGGTTGAGCACCAGACATGCCTCCTAAACCAGAAGTAACGAAGAGCATACCTTTTATACTGCTCTCTCCGTCCTTCAATCGTTTGCGTGCTGCATTCAAAACAGTGATGGTTGTACCATGAACGATACCCTGTGGTCCGATATACATATAGGAGCCTGCGGTCATTTGTCCATACTGACTAACACCTAAAGCATTATCTCGTTCCCAATCGTCTGGCTTAGAATAGTTAGGTATTACCATACCATTTGTCACAACTACACGTGGTGCATTCTTGTGAGAAGGGAAGAGTCCGAGTGGATGACCCGAATACATCACTAACGTTTGTTCGTCAGTCATCTCACTCAAGTATTTCATCACCAAACGATATTGCGCCCAGTTTTGGAACACAGCCCCATTACCACCGTATGTAATCAGCTCGTGAGGGTGCTGTGCAACAGCCTTATCAAGGTTGTTCTGAATCATCATCATGATTGCTGCTGCCTGTTGTGACTTATGCGGATAATCGTCGATTGGACGTGCATACATCTCATAAGTAGGGCGGAAACGGTACATGTAGATACGGCCATATTGCCTTAACTCCTCTGCAAACTCTGGTGCTAATGTTGCATGAAACTTCTTAGGGAAGTAACGAAGGGCATTGCGCAGAGCCAATTTCTTCTCTTCTTGTGTAAGAATATCCTTACGCTTTGGAGCATGATTGATAGAGGTATCGTATGCTTGTGGCTCAGGTAGCGTATCAGCTATACCTGTACAAATGTCTTTAACAAATTCTTCTTTTGTCATAGTTACGTAGTAGATCTATTTTGGTTGTAGTTATTTGAATAGGTTACGAAAGTGAAGGGTAATAGCTAAAGCCATTAATAGGCTAAGCGATCACTATATATCATTTCGTTATTGTAGGTCTTTAGTTGGGCAGGCATAGTACACCTGCCCTTTTAACGAATATATTATTCACCTTACTAAAGGTATCTGAAGCATAGTACATGCCCATTATATATAAGGTGTAATGGACCTTATTATATAAAAAGACACCTTACAGTTTTGCCTCAACTATCTTCATAATCTCAGTCTCAGCCTCATTAGCTTTCTCAATCAACTCGTTTGCTTCGGCCACTAATCGTGCTGCTGTCTCTTTGTCTTTCAAGCCAGAAGCATTAATCTTCACGTTTAGACCAGCACCAAGGACAGCCGCACGAGCTGCCAAGACACCAACGCCAGCGTCTGAGACACTGTTCGGATTACCTTCTTCTGCCATTGCTCGACAAAGTTCAAACACCTTGTAGGATGCTTTCATAGTGTGTAGTGGGACCTCCGTAGCAAAGAGTGTTGCTTCTTGTATCGCTTGTGAACGTGCTGCCTTTTCCTCATCTGTACCCTTAGGGAGACCAAAAGCAGACATAATACGGTTGAACGCTTCTGTGTCTTCATCTACAAGAACCATCAATTCTGATTGTATTGCTTGACCCTTTTCAGCCCAGTTGCTGAACTCTTCCCAGCGTGCATCCCATCCTGCTTTATGGCTGGAGAGATTGGCTACCATTGTACCTAAAGCAGCACCTAATGCACCCATATAAGCAGAGATGGTACCACCTCCAGGAGCAGGAGACTCACGTGAAGTCTCATTAGCAAACTCTTTGACAGTCAAGTCAATGAGTTTTGGAGTCTTATCGGCATCTTCCAACAGATATTCAATCACCTTTTCACGTGGATTAAATGGCTTCAAATCGTCTAAACCCATTGACTTAATGGCAATCTTAATGATGTCTTCTTCTGGAATACCTATTGAACGTTGTTGCTTCTTTAAGAAGTATGTTCCAGCTTCAAGGAGCGTACGCTTAGGGATAAGACCTACTATTTCTGTACCCGTAACACGTATGCCACGGTTTTGTGCACAGCGACAAACTTCGTCAAAGGCTACGTGGAGAGGAGTAACATTGATGTCTGTTATATTCATTGACACCTGTGCTATTCCATACTCATCAATGAACCAGCCAATCGCTTTCGTAGCTTTCAACGTACCAGGTTGCATAATAACTTCACCATTCTCATCCTTCATAGGCTTACCAACAGGCGAACCTCCTTCACGCATAGGACGACCTTTCTCTCTAACATCGAATGCTATTGCGTTGGCACGACGTGTAGAAGTTGTATTGAGGTTGAAGTTTGTTGCAATCAAGAAATCACGTGCACCGACTGCAGTACAGCCTGTTCGTGCTAATAGCTCTTCCCATTCACGTGCACCATAGTCTGGTGCCTCTGCTGCTTCTGTCATACGTTGTGGGAGTCCTTCATACTCTCCTTTACGACAAATAGCCAAGTTCTTACGCTCTGGAGTCTTCGCTGCAGCTTCGTAGCAATAGCAAGGAACTTGCAACTCATTGGCGATACGCTCTGCCAACTGGCGTGCCAACTCAGCACACTCCTCCAAAGTAATACCCGCAACAGGGATAAGTGGACAAACATCCGTAGCCCCCATACGAGGGTGAGCACCATGATGCTGCCGCATATCAATAAGCTGTGCGGCCTTCTTCACGCATCGGAAAGCAGCTTCAACAACTACTGATGGTTCGCCAACAAAGGTTACAACCGTACGATTAGTTGCTTCTCCTGGGTCAACATCCAGCAATTTAACACCTTTAACGCTTTCTACTTCATCAGTAATCTGCTTGATTACGTCTTTGTTTCGTCCTTCACTAAAATTAGGGACACACTCGATAATCTGTTTTTCTCGTGCCATATATAATTAAGATAGGTTTAAACAATGATTGTTTAGGTTTCGAGTGTAAAAATACAAATTAGTTTTTGTAATTCAAAACTTTTGATGTAAAACTATCAAAACAAACTTTATATGTTCCTTTTTTAACCGTAAATAGGCACGTAAAAGGGTCATAATTCGAGTCGTATATGTAATTATTAAATAAGGAGATAAGTAAGAATAAAATAGGAGAGATATGTATTCTTTTCTAAAAGAAGATTATGACTTACATTTATTTTCATGACTGGAAGAATTTATTTTCATGAAAAAAAATATTTATCTTCATGAAAAAAAATATTTCTTTTCATGAAGATAATTCAGAATAAACAGTTCCTTTTCTTTAGATTATCGCCCTTCGTCTACAATAGGATACAGTTCAATGAAATCACCTTGGTGCTTCTTACCATCATTGATAACGGCTGAAATCTTCTCACTGACTACGTCTATCGAATGCGCACCAGGCCCTGTATAATGATTATTCAAGTCGGTAGTCGTTGCACCAGGATGTATATTGAATATCTCAACAGGTAAGTTATTCTTCTCAAACTCCATGGCCATAATACTGGTCATTGCGTTCTGCGCTGCCTTACTGGCTACATACGCCATTGGATGCCAGTAGGGACTCACCTCAGAAGGCACAGTGATGTTTACAATTCGCCCTTTGTTGGCTACGAGTAAAGGAACAAGTGCCTTTGTCAAGCAGAATGTTCCGATGTAGTTTACTTGTATCGTATCGGTCACATCATGCATGGCTGAATCATAACTTGCCACTTCCATGTTGCCAGGAATACCTGCATTGTTTACCAAAAGTGCTAAGTCATGATATTTCTCTTTCACTTCTTTTGCTGTTTGTTCCAATGACTTGTTGTCTGAGAGGTTGACATATTGCCAGCCTATTACGTCTACGCCATCAGCCTCCAATGCTTTCACTGCCTCCTCAGCACGTTCGCTATTGCGTGCACCAACGATTACTTGCCAGCCACTCTTACCTAAAAACTTACAGATACCATAACCAATACCCTTGTTGGCACCTGTTACCAATACTTTTGCCATATTTGTTTTTCTATATTTATCGGTGTGATACTTTTGCTGCAAAGATACATTATTTTATTGATAGAATATACTTTAACGATGATATATAATTACGAAAAAGAGCTTATTCTGTATATAATATCCTCATAAATCTCCTTTACATTAGTCTTTATAATCCTCAATTATTCTTTTATACAGTTTTTTTACGTATCTTTGCGCAAAGAAATCGTCTATTTTTAATTATTGATAGTATAATCTTATGAGCTTATTTAAGTCTATAATCCTTGCCACGTTGGCAGGACTTGCACTTTCTTCCTGTATTAGAGAAGAAGCATTAAATGCGGAAGCAGATATTACAGATGTTACGGTTGATGGTACAACACTTGTCCGTAAGCCTGTTATAACGAATAATGAAGTAATTTTTTATGTTAATGGATGGGAAGACCTATCCCACTTAGCACCAAAGTTTCATGTTACAGAGGGTGCAAAGATTGAACCAGAAAGCGGTACGGCATTAAACTTTACACAGCCTCAGAGCTATACAGTAACCTCTCAAGATGGACAATGGAAGAAGACTTATAAGGTGTCATTTGTAAGTAATGATGTTGCAACCGACTACCATTTCGAGACGCTCAAGGTCGATTCAACCAGTAAATATAATACTTTCGTTGACAAAACAGCCGATGGTAATCTTGCAGAGTGGGGTAGTGGTAATGCTGGTGTATCCTTCCTTATGGGTGACAGCAAGGCTTCTGAATATCCAACAAGCCAAGCTGAAGATGGTTATGTGGGTAAGTGTTTGAAGCTGACAACTGTTAGTACGGGTTTCCTGGGTGCTATGTTCGGTGCCCCGATAGCTGCAGGTAATCTCTTTACAGGTGATTTCCAAATTGATATGGGTAACCCAGCAAAGTCAACTCACTTTGGTCGTCCATTCTACAAGATGCCTAAGGAGTTGATTGGCTACTATAAATATAAGGCTGGAGAGAAGTACCAAGATAAGGATAAGAAGGATATCAAAGGGCGTAAGGATAGTTTGGCAATTTATGCAGTACTCTTTGAAACAGGCGACGGAGTGGAGTATCTTGATGGTACCAATTCATTAACCAGTGACCGTATTGTCCTCCTTGCACAGCTTAAGAATGCAAAGGAAACAGACGAATGGACACGTTTCTCTATCTCATTCGAACCTGTAGCGGGTCGTACTATAGACAGTGAGAAGTTGAAGAATGGTAAGTATAGCCTTGCTATCATCATGTCTTCAAGTAAGGATGGTGCTTTCTTCAATGGCGCAGTGGGTAGTACACTCTACGTGGATGAACTGAAATTGTACTTTGAGTAATAATGATTTGGAGTTGACAAGTAAACGAGTTCAATAGTTTAAGAGTTGACACAAAGATATTAAAGATAAAATAAAACAAATGAAACAACATATTATTACGGTTGTAATCGCAGCAATGAGTTGCACAACAACGATCTTTGCACAAACAGACCGCACTTCTTCACTAAGTAGTGCAGAGCAGAATGGATGGGAGTATGAGGTGAAAGCGGGTGTAAACATTGGTGGTGCGTCTCCTCTCCCTATGCCTGTAGAAATCAGAGAGATTAGTAGTTATAGTCCAAAGTTCAATGGAACGATAGAAGGAACAGTCACTAAATGGCTTGGAAAAGACCAGAACTGGGGTGTATCTACTGGTTTGAAGTTTGAAGAGAAGGGTATGATAACAGATGCTAATGTGAAGAACTATAGCATGGAAATCCTCAATGACGGTAATCGTGTAGCTGGTTATTGGACAGGTTATGTGAAGACTAACTACAACTCAACGCTTCTCACAATCCCTGTCATGGCGAACTATCGTTTTAATGACCGTTGGAAAGTACGTGCAGGACTCTACTCTTCTATCAAGTTAGATGGCCAATTTACGGGTCATGTGAGTGATGGCTATTTGCGCGAAGGCACTCCTGTAGGAGAGAAATTAACTTTTGCTGACGGCAACACAGCTTCGTACGATTTCTCATCTAATCTTCGTCACTTTCAATGGGGTGGTCAGTTAGGTGCAACATGGCGTGGTTTCAATCATTTCACAGTCAATGCCGACCTCACATGGGCTTTTAATAACATCTTTGAAAGCGACTTTAAGACAATCAGTTTTGGACTTTATCCCATCTATCTTAACATCGGGTTCGGGTATCGTTTTTAGTTCTCTGGATAAGAGATAAATAAGAAGGCTCAGTCGACAACATCTTTGTTTGTCTACTGAGCCTTCTTCTTTTTGATATATGTATATCGTTATCTTGCGATATGTTCCAATTCAACAGCCATCTCTTTCTGTAGTTCTTTTGCCTTTGCAGCAGCAACTTCAGCAAAGTCATTATCAGTGCTTGCGTAGATAATACCACGTGACGAGTTTACAAGCAGACCACAGTCTTTTGTCATACCATACTTACAAACCTCCTGCAAGCTACCTCCTTGAGCACCAACACCTGGTACCAAAAGGAAATGGTTTGGGGCTATACGGCGGATATCCTCAAACATCTTGCCTTGTGTCGCACCTACTACATACATGAGGTTCTCGGTTGTTCCCCATTCTTGTGACTTCTTTAATACTTTCTCAAAGAGGCATTCTCCCTGCTTATCTTCGGTCAGCTGGAAGTCATGACTACCTTTATTACTTGTCAATGCGAGCAAGATAACCCACTTCCCATCATACTCAAGGAAAGGTTTCACACTGTCTTCGCCCATGTAAGGAGCAACGGTAACAGAGTCAAGGTTATACTCCTCGAAGAATGTCTGGGCATACATCTTTGATGTGTTACCAATGTCACCACGCTTAGCATCCGCAATGATAAAGTGGTTTGGATGGTTCTCCTTTATATATTGAATAGTCTTCTCAAAGGCTAACATACCTTTTAAGCCATAGCACTCATAGAAGGCAAGGTTAGGCTTATAGGCTACACAATAAGGTGCAGTAGCATCAATAATTGCTTTGTTAAAAGCAAAGATGGGTTCATCCTCGTTCTTTAAGTGTGCAGGAATCTTGTTTATATCAGTGTCAAGTCCTACACATAAGAATGTCTTCTTTGTGAAGATTTCGTTGATTAATTGTTGTCTATTCATAAAGGTTGACTATTATTTCGTTTATCAAAAGGGGTCTATAAATACTTATCAGTTGTTTTATATGGAGTGAACGACTCTTACGTCTGTTAATATCAAGTTATAACTAATTACGAACCGTTCACTCCCTATATTTTTTACAATATGTATCTGTGATGTATTCTATTATTGAGCCGTAATGTTCTTATCCTCAACAGGCTTCTTTGTATCGCTTCTCACGTACAAAACTACCAAGAAAGAACCGATTATTGAGGCAATGCTTGTAGCAATAACCATTCCCATACTGTCAATACGAGAGAATAATAATAAAAGTGCTGTAGTACCTACAGACATACAAGATGCTATTACTGCGAATATTATTGACACTAAGAACTTCCGTTCCCTTTTAACGGGTGCAGTGCCTACAGCGGTCACAACAAATATACTATACTTGATAAGTATGAAGACACTGTTAACTATAATACTTATAACCCCGTATTCATCAAAGTTTGATAATGCAAGTTTAACAATGAAATTGTATGCTAGATGAATCATAAACACAGCAAGAAAAGCTATTGGTAATACCAATACCCATCTAAGTGCAGGGCTCAGATTACTAACAAGACGCAAGTCATAGTTGCTATCAAACTCTAATTTACTACCACTTTTTTGGCTTTTCTTCTGTATTCATATTTATCTATTATACTTGATTATAACTCTGTTTCCTTCAGCTTCTCAGCATTCTCAGCAACTGTCAAAGCGTCAATCATATCTTGAATTTCACCATTCATGAAACCTTGAAGGTCGTGGGTGGTGTAGCCGATACGATGGTCTGTGACACGTCCCTGTGGGAAGTTATAAGTACGAATCTTGGCACTTCTGTCACCAGTTGAAACCAATGTCTTACGACGACTTGCGATGTCATCAACATACTTCTGGTGCTCGTGGTCATAGATGTAAGTATAGAGACGACTCAACGCACGCTCCTTATTCTTTGGCTGATCACGTGTCTCGGTACACTCGATAAGGATTTCTTCTACCTCACCAGTGTTAGGGTTCTTCCAAGGATAGCGTAGGCGTACACCAGACTCAACCTTATTAACGTTCTGACCACCAGCACCACTGGAACGGAAAGTATCCCACTTGATATCGCCTTCATTGATATTTACTTCGAACTTATCGGCTTCTGGCAATACTGCTACTGTCGCTGCTGATGTGTGCATACGGCCCTGTGTCTCTGTAGCTGGTACACGCTGTACACGATGAACACCCGATTCATACTTTAAGGTACCATAGACATTGTCGCCTTCGACGGCAAAGTCAATCTCTTTGAAACCACCAGCAGTGCCTTCAGAAACGGACGTGATAGAGAGCTTCCAGCCCTTTTTGTCACAGAAACGCTTGTACATATTAAAGAGATCACCAGCAAAGAGTGCTGCTTCATCGCCTCCTGCACCACCGCGAATCTCCATCTGAACATTCTTAGCGTCCTCTGGGTCTTTCGGTACAAGCAGTAATTTAATTTCTTCTTCAAGCTTAGGTTGGAGTTCCTCATTCTCTGTCAACTCCTCACGTGCCATCTCTTTCATTTCGGCATCACTCTCATTAGCAATGATATCCTTTGCCTCTTTGATAGTAGTAAGACAGTTGATATAACGACGACGAGCATCCATAATGTCACCCAGGTCCTTATACTCCTTTGTTAACTTCACATAACGTGATTGGTCAGCAATGACATCTGGGTCGGTGATAAGTGTTGAAACCTCTTCGTAACGGGCCTCAAGACCGTCGAGCTTCTGTAATATATTGTTGTTATCTATCATAATCTTTTGGGGAATATAATTATATTTCTTCTGTAAACTCTTCTTCGCTTATTGGAATATGTTTGTCTCTACAGTATTTTTGTATATCTCCATCCAACTTTGGATATTTATCACAAATGTTTTCTAATGCAGCTTTAGATGCCGTAAAATGCTTCTCGTCTGCTGTTAAAGCTGCCTCAACTGATTTAATGAAATCCTTAAAGGGTTGATTAATCTCGCTAAGTTTACTAACTGTCTTAAAGTCTATTTGTCTATCTTTAGCTTCAAACCAGACTTGACTCTCGTACGGATTGGCTTTTAGTAGGATAAAACCAATACCAAAAGAATGGTTAAGACGGGCAAGCTCATCTTTAAGTTCTTCATTGATATCAAAAGCTACAAGGTATCCATTATTAGCCCAACTTGAATTAGAAACAGCTTGAAAGAAACATTTTTTTAGTTCATAATCATTATCTATCTTGCGCTTTAATTCGTATGAATATAGCCGTAAAGACTCTTTCTTGCTTATTGCTTTAAACAATGAATTACTAATAGGATTTGTTTGTTCGACGAACTTTGCACCAATAATATCAGGATGTATCCATTTCTGATGTTCGTCATCTTTCTTGGACTTCTCGTGGAAGATGGTCTTTGCCATAATCCCTTGATGCTGTAGAAAACAGCATAGAAGAGGATGGAGGTCGCGCTCATGAAATGGAACATTAGGTATGGTGCTATCTTGAGTACGTGAGGTTGTTGTCTTACCTATATTCTTAGAATATTCACTAAGGTAATAACAGTATATATTCTTCTCATTCTGATAACGTCCAATACGTGTATCTCCATTCTTAACCATTGTTCCCAAACAGGCAGAAACGGTCGAATCAGGTGTCTTTGCTTTACTATTAAACTTAAAGACTCCTTTATCTAATATGTTTTGATAGACTTCTCTTGCTATAGCTCCTTTAGGAAAATCCTTTAAACTAAGTAATATGGCTTCTTTTATTGTCATAATAACTTAATATTCAAATGTGCCAAACTCACTCTTAATCGTTAAGCTACGCTTGCCTTCTTCGATGTGTCCAACAACTTGTGCATCAATGTTGAAATCCTTGCTAATGGCGATTACCTGCTCAGCAACCTCTGGACGAACATAGATCTCCATACGATGACCCATATTGAATACTTGATACATCTCCTTCCAATCTGTACCGCTACAATCCTTAATAGCACGGAAGAGTGGAGGTACTGGGAACATATTGTCTTTGATGACACGGCAGTTCTCGTTTACGAAGTGTAGTACCTTAGTCTGTGCACCACCTGTGCAATGTACCATACCATGAACCTCTGGGCGCAACTCATCCAACAATCGCTTGATAACAGGGGCATAGGTGCGAGTAGGGGAGAGTACTAACTCACCTGCATTAATTGGACTACCCTCAACAACATCAGTTAGTTTATACTTGCCACTGTATACCAACTCTTCAGGTACTGCGTGGTCATAGCTCTCTGGATAGTTCTCTGCAAGATATTTCGCAAATACATCATGACGTGCAGAAGTCAAACCATTGCTACCCATACCACCATTGTAGCGTGTCTCGTAGGTAGCTTGACCCGTAGAAGAAAGACCTACTATCACATCGCCTGGACGGATGTTTGCATTGTCAATGACATCCTCACGACGCATACGACAGGTAACAGTTGAATCCACAATAATCGTACGAACAAGGTCGCCAACATCTGCTGTTTCACCACCAGTAGGGTAGATGCCGATACCCATCTTGCGCATATCGGCTAAGAGTTCATCGGTTCCATTGATGATAGCAGAGATAACCTCGCCTGGTACAAGCATCTTATTACGACCTATAGTTGAGCTAACAAGAATATTGTCTACCGCACCCACACAGAGTAAGTCGTCTGTGTTCATCACAATAGCGTCCTGCGCAATGCCACGCCATACGCTTAAGTCGCCTGTCTCCTTCCAATACATGTAAGCTAAAGCAGACTTCGTTCCGGCACCGTCAGCGTGCATAATATTGCAATACTCTGGGTCTCCACCGAGAATATCAGGGATTATCTTACAGAAAGCCTGTGGGTAAAGACCCTTATCAATGTTCTTGATGGCATTATGCACATCTTCCTTAGCAGCACTTACGCCGCGCATCATGTATCTGTTGTCCATATCTTTAAAAAGGAGTTTTATCGTGCAAAGGTAGCTAATATTTGTTGATTATAAGTTGAATTAAAGCATAATTTTCAGGTAAAAGAGGCCTTTTGTGACTCTATAAAAGACTTATCAACTTCCAAGGGTGTTTTAGTGTCCTATCTATGAGAGATTTGTTTGGATTAAATGGAAGCAACATTATTTAGTTTAGAGCGTCTGCTTTTATAGGTTGACCATCTTTTCTTCAGCACGCTGAAGGTCTTCTGGCGTATCAATACCGATTGTTTCTACATCTGTAAGGCCTACCTTTATCTTATAACCATTCTGTAACCAACGCAGCTGTTCGAGGCTTTCTGCCAATTCAAGAGTTGACTGTGGGAGCTTACTAACTTCCCTTAACACCTCAGTACGGTAAGCATAGAGTCCGATATGTTTAAGATAAGGGAAATGAGATAGCCATTCCTCACGTTCTTTCCCACGTACAAAAGGAATAACTGAACGTGAGAAATAAAGAGCATAGCCATCGTTGTCGAGTACTATCTTAGGCGAATTAGGATTCTCCACAGCCTCCATTGACTCAAAAGGTTTACCGAGTGTTGCTATCTGTGTACGTGGGTCATCAAAACACTGCATGACTGTCTCGAGTTGACTTTTTTGTATAAATGGCTCATCACCTTGTATGTTAATAACAATATCAAAGCTTCCATCCACCTTTTCGAGGGCCTCACAGATTCTATCCGTACCACTCTGATGGTCACTCCGAGTCATAATGGCCTTACCACCAAAAGCCTCTACAGCATCATAGATACGCTGGTCATCGGTAGCGACAAAAACATCTTCCATCACACTACTTACTTGTCTGTAAACATGTTCTATTACAGGTTTCCCTCCAAGTATTGCAAGAGGCTTTCCTGGAAAGCGTGAAGAACTATAGCGAGCAGGGATAATTCCAATAAATTTCATACGTCTTTCTATCCGTTTAAGTTATATATACTATCTGTTAAACTTATCAGTATGCGCAAAAGTAGTAAATCTTTATTAAAAAGGCGATGACTTCCTGACTTATTTCCTTTAAATTTACTAAATTTGTTGGCATGATGAAAGTAATATTAATTGGGGCTGGCAATCTCGCTACACAGTTAGGTAAAGCACTCAAAAAGGCAGGTATCAGCATCAATCAAGTGTATAGCCGTACTGAAATATCTGCCAAGATGCTGGGTGAACTGCTTGATACTGAGTGGCTAACAGATATCACGAAACTTCGTGATGATGCAGAGATATACATCCTTTCGGTGAAGGATAGCGTTCTCTGTGACTTGATTTCAGAGGTTTGTAAGGGTAGGGAAGATAAGTTGTTCCTCCATACAGCAGGCTCTATGCCCATGAGTTGCTTTGAAGGGAAGGCGCAGCATTATGGCGTATTCTATCCTATGCAGACGTTCTCGAAGGTAAAGGATGTCAATTTTAAGACTATCCCAGTGTTTATAGAAGGTAATTCTGCAGCAACAGAGGATATGATTAGGAATTTTGCTAATAGGCTTTCTCAACGAGTGATAACGTTGTCTTCTGCTGATAGAAAGTATCTACACTTAGCTGCAGTATGGGCTTGTAACTTCACGAATTACTGTTACACCGTAGCTTCCGACATACTTGGTGAACATGGTATCCCTTTCGATGTCATGTTGCCATTGATTAATGAGACAACAGAGAAGCTACAAACACTTAGTCCGAAAGCGGCACAAACCGGACCGGCTGTACGTGGAGACAAGAATGTGATGAGCCAACAGTTAGAGTTGATGAGACACAACGCTGATTTACAAAAGCTTTATCAAATGCTTTCAAAAGGGATTAATCCAATGGTGGATAATCTCATTTTGGACAAAAAAGAAGATTAAAAGCAAACTTAAATAGCTAAGTGTAACTACCTATAATTATATTACTTATATCATAACTTTATTATTCTTGATTATATGATAAACTACGATTTACAGAAGATAAAGGCTGTTGTCTTTGATGTCGACGGTGTTCTGTCTGCTTCTACCATTCAGATGGACGACAAGGGTGACCCACTACGTACGATAAATATCAAAGATGGATATGCTATTCAGTTAGCTGTAAAGCATGGCATACAGCTTGCTATTATGACAGGTGGCCATAATGAGAATGTTCGTTGGCGTTATGATTATCTTGGAGTGAAGGATATTTATATCAACTGTTCGATGAAGATACGCACATGGGAGGAGTTTCTTAAGAAGTATGGGCTACAGGAAGATGAAATCATCTACGTTGGTGATGATATTCCAGACTATGAAGTTATGAAACGTGCAGGCTGCCCCTGCTGTCCTAAAGACGCTTGTACTGAAATTAAAGAGATATCAACTTATATCAGTGATTGCAAGGGAGGACAAGGAGTAGCACGTGATATACTTGAACAAGTGATGAAAGCTCAAGGCAAATGGGTGCTGAATGAGAAAGCTTTCGGTTGGTAAATAGATGATAATGAAGCATATTATACTTGCGAGTAATTCGCCACGTCGACGTGAGCTATTAGCTGGGTTAGACTTAGAATTTGAAGTGAAAGTACTGCCCGACATAGATGAGTCCTATCCAAAAGACCTACCTGCTGCAGAAGTGGCAGGTTATATCTCCCGTGAAAAGGCAGACTCCTATCGAGCTTTGATAGGGGAGGACGACCTTGTTATAACGGCCGACACGGTTGTGATAGTTGGAAATGAGGTGCTTGGAAAACCTAAAGATGCGGATGAAGCACGGCGTATGCTTCATCTTATCAGCGGTAGAACGCATCAGGTCATTACTGGTGTTTGTTTGTTGACTACCGATAAAGAACATTCATTCTCAGTGACAACTGATGTCACTTTCAAGCAGCTCTCTGATGATGAAATTATTTATTACATAGAGCATTACAAGCCTTTCGATAAAGCAGGAGCTTATGGTATTCAAGAATGGATTGGGTATATTGGAGTCACATCCATCAACGGCAGTTATTTTAATGTAATGGGATTGCCTGTGCAAAGGTTATGGGAAGAAATAAAGAAGATATGATATGAAGACTATTCTCATCCTTGTCGGGAAAACACAGAGTAAGATATTTAAGGTTGGCATAGACGACTATGTCAGTCGTATTGAGCATTATATGCCGTTTAATATTACGATAATTCCAGAATTGAAAAATACGAAGAGCCTTTCAGAAGACCAGCAGAAACAAAAGGAAGGTGAACTGATCTTGAAGGAAATTCAGCCTTCAGATACAGTCGTATTATTAGACGAGCATGGTGCAGAATACCGTTCTGTTGAGTATGCGAATTGGTTGAAACAAAAGCAAAACACGGCTCGCAGACTTGTTTTCATTATTGGAGGACCGTATGGATTCTCGTCAGATGTCTATGTACGGGCCAATGAAAAAATATCATTATCACGTATGACTTTCTCACACCAAATGGTCAGACTCATCTTTACAGAGCAACTTTATCGAGCATGTACAATTATTAAAGGTGAACCATATCACCATGAATAAAGGCCTCTTTTAGCATTACGAAATTGCAAGAAAGGCCTTTCTTAAAATAATGGCAGTTATGATAAATAGGGCATGTGGATAGGTTGTTTATTCATTCATGGTGCGTTATATTAATATTAAAAAGGTAAGTTTTATAATCAGCAAAGAAATAACAAAATATATCGAAAAGGCCATTACTGAGCATTTTCAGTCCTTTCTACCTGTAGTTTGGCTTTTAGTTGTCCCAAGCAAAAAGGCCATTACTGAGCATATTCAGTCCTTTCTACCTGTAGTTTGGCTTTTTGCTATCCCAAACAAAAAGGCCATTACTGAGAATATTCAGTTCTTCCTACCTATATATCAGTAATTGTATTCAGTCTATCTATTCGTTTTATCAATGTCTGCAACAAGTAAATCAACTACAAGAACATACATAGCCATAGATCTTAAATCGTTCTATGCCAGTGTAGAATGTGTAGAGCGTGGACTCGACCCATTGACGACTAACTTAGTTGTTGCAGATAGAGAACGAACAGAAAAGACGATTTGTCTTGCCGTATCTCCGTCACTTAAGGCACATGGCATACCTGGGCGTGCACGCCTCTTTGAGGTTGTTCAGCGGCTAAGAGAAGTCAATGAAGAGCGTAGAAAGGCTGCTGGTAAAGAGTTTTCAGGTAAGTCATATAGTGTAAAAGAGCTTGAACAACACCCTGATTGGGAGATTGACTATGTGACAGCCTTACCTCGTATGTCACACTATATCAGGCATAGTGCAAAGATCTATAATATCTACTTACGTTACATAGCACCCGAAGACATACACGTATATTCGATAGATGAGGTCTTTATCGACGCCACCGCATATCTTTCAAGCTACCAAATGACAGCTCACGAATTGGCGATAAAGATGATACGTGAGGTTTTAAGCGAGACGGGAATCACTGCAACAGCAGGGATAGGTACGAACATGTATCTTTGTAAGATTGCCATGGACATTGTAGCGAAACATATCCCTGCAGATAAAGACGGGGTTAGAATTGCTGAATTAGACGAAGAAAGCTATCGCAAAAAACTCTGGGACCATCGTCCCTTAACCGATTTCTGGCGTGTAGGAGGAGGTATTGCACAACGTTTGTCGATGTATGGTATAGACACAATGGGTAAGATAGCACGTTGTTCTATTCATCAAGAAGAATTGTTGTATAAGCTCTTCGGTATCAATGCAGAACTACTCATTGATCATGCTTGGGGATGGGAACCATGCACAATGGAGTTGGTTAAGGCTTACAGACCAGAGAACTGTTCGATGAGTAGTGGTCAGGTGCTTCAGGAAGCCTACACTTATCGCAAGGCAAGGGTCGTCGTCCAAGAGATGGCTGACGCTATAGCGTTAGACTTAGTAGAGAAACGTTGCGTGGCAGACCAGCTTGTCTTGTCCGTAGGCTATGACCGTGAGAGCCTTACCACCCCTACTGGTCGCGAATATACTGGTCCTGTATCCTTTGATAGATATGGTAGGAAAGTTCCCAAGAGGGCTCATGGTTCTATCAATCTCCATCGTTACACCTCTTCGTCACGACTGATAGGTGAAGCTATCCTTAGGGTTTATGATGATATTACAGACAAACGCTTATTAATAAGAAGACTGAGCATCTCAACCAATCATGTTATCAGTGAAGACCTCTTAAAACAGCAGACTGTTAAGCCGATAGAGCTTGACATGTTTACTGACTATGAAGAGGTAAAGCGGAAAAAGCAGCTTGAAGACGCCGAATTGGCACGTGAACGTAAGATGCAAGAAACTATCTTAAAGATAAAACATAGGTTTGGAAAAAACTCATTGCTTCGTGGTCTTAACTTCGATGAAGGGGCTACAGCAATGGAACGGAACAAACAGATAGGAGGACATAAAGCATGACAGAGACTTACGATGACATCATTCATCTACCACATCATGTATCTAAAAGCCATCCACAGATGAGCCTTTACAATCGTGCAGCACAGTTTGCTCCCTTTGCAGCTTTGACGGGCTACGAGGAAGCTATCATCGAAACGGCTCGGTTAACAGCTCCTAAAGTTGACATGATGGAGGACAATCAGCAGTTATTAGATAGAAAGCTCGCATTACTTTCTCATTCTTTAAGAGAACAGCCTACGGTCTCTATCACTTATTTTCAGCCTGATAAGAAAAAGACTGGAGGACAGTATCTTACCGTCACGGGAGTTATTAAATGTATTCGTGATAGTGAACGTGTCATTCTTATGGCTGATGGTAAAAGCGTTTCCATTGATACTATTATAAATATAGATGGTGATATCTTTTCTTCAGAAGAATACCCATCACCCGATGATGAGCTCTTTTAAAACCTATTACTATCCGATAAGAATTGCATGACTATATCCTTATCGCATCTACATTTTATCTTTAGCGTCCTCACACACCTTATATTATAATAGAGAATAGGGGCGAAAGCATTCTCTTTCCCCTACTCTTCTCCCCTATCCTACTTTCCTATCTCTCCCGTATAATGAACTATTCGTCCCTCACTTGTCACCCCCTCGATGATAAGACGATAAGTTGAGCGATATTCGGCAGGGAAGAGCAGACGGAAAGACGTTCCTCGTAAGGAAGGCAACCACATGGGTGTACGTGCGTTAGGGGTGTAAGCTTGTGGGATTTGATAGCCCAATGTCGTAAATGTCTTCGTATTTGTCAGTGGGACAGAAGCTGCTTTGAAATCTCCTTTCTTGGTCGTTACGGAGATAACTCCCATCCCTCCGATAGCTCCCCAGATAACTGTTGAACCACCCTTAAAGACATCTACTCTCTCTACATCAGCCATTTGAATATTGTCTAAGTCGTAATCTTCATTAACAAATATACCGTCTATGGCGATTGCGGCCGGTCGTCTTCCTCCCACAGTAAAACCACCTCTAACGTAACACTTCCCAAACTCAACCGTCACACTGGGCACTCTGCGCAGTAGTTCATGCAGACAAGTAGCGCCAATGCTCTCGATGTCACGCAATCCGAAGGAGAAATCAGCGGTACGAGAATAGGCATCTGAACGAGAGGAATAGGTGGGCTGATGGCTAAATACATTCACTTCCTCCATTTGAATACCGCCTTTTGGTAGCTCTAATGTTGCATCAACACGTGTTGTGTCATTGCTTGTCCATACGAAAGGAGGGAGTTGACCTTTATAGGAAGGGTACTCATCTTCATCTAACAGTAGTTTTACCCATGATTTCCCAGCCTTTGTAAATGCATTCAGAACATACTGTGTCCCTTCAGGAAAGTCTATCCCTTCAAATGAAAATCTCCCTTGTGCATCGGTCTTAGTCACAACATAAAAGCTTTTGTCGGGTGAAATGAGATTTACAACACCGTCTTTTATTGGTTTATGTCCTATCAACGACTCTACTCGCCCACGTATCACAGCCGACTTTTCAACCCCTATTAGGCCCTTCTTACATTCTCCTTTAATCACATCAGACATTCGGTATCGATTCCAACTACAACTATCAAGCAGGCTATCTGACTCGCTCTCTAAACATACGGACGATGGTTCCTCTGGGCAATCAGCCTTATCCATATCAAATAATAGATGAGAAATAATATCCGACTGCCCTACTGTGTTGTCTACACCAGCATATTCTACACGTACTGAAACATCCATCGTCTCTCCTTCTCGCAAGCTATCAGCTTTAATAATACAAGGAATTTGATTGTTATTAAGCTTTTCGCCGTCTGTCCATCTTACTGAAATCGGACATAACTCCTTCTCTGGATATACGAACTTCAATCGTTCTGCTACCTTATTGAGTTTAGTGTCGAGTAGTTGGAATGAATAAATACCTCCTTGAGAAAGACTGTCATAACTCAAAATAACATCTTTCTCTTTGCTTATCTTTCCAAAATAAAGCGGGATGGAACGGCAATGTACGAAGAGTCTATAGTCGTCCTCTGAATTATCAGATAGATTCTCAATACTTACTTTAATTCCTTTCTTTAAGACATTGATTAATAAGTTAATACTATTATTAGCTTCTTCTCTATTTAAGCTACTACTATACTTAGAAGGAGTCAACCTCCCATGCCCACCGATAAAGATACTTTTCAGACTTTCATAACGACTAAGGTTCAGCATATTCTTCGTATAGCTACGCAACACATATCGCCCTTTCACCACACCTTCTGGGATGTCTATATGTCCTACAAAGCCCTGATCGCTACGCAGTAAACGTACTCTTTTTACAACCAAACGCTCTGGATTAAGCAGTTCTACATATACATAGCGACTGATACTATCTGCCTGATGGACCACCGCATTAACTAAGAAGACCCGCAGATGTATTCGTTGTCCTGCTTGATAACTTTCGGCATCAGTAAACACGTATGTCTTCTCTTGCGGATACAACTGTACTTGACGAAGTACACGACTCAACAAGACATTGTTTGTCTGTGCATACAATGATGTATGAAAGCATATTAGCAATATGACGAACAGTAGTTTTCTCATATAGATAGGCATCAGTAAATAAATATCTGCAATAGATTTTCAAGAATAAAGATAATCATCTGTAGAATTATATGCAAACTTACACAAAATTATTAAATAATTCAATTAAAAAAAGAAAAACCATACTTAACCATAGAAAATCCTTTTTTCTTTAACTTTTTAGGGTGCTCTCTGTGAGAAAAAGAGACTGTCAACGAGTCGTGAGATACAGACTTAGAGAGGTGAAAGGGTACAGTCTTAACTCTCTCCACCCTCTTTTGGTCATTAGACCAATGATAATTCGTCAATATTTTTCGCCCTTCATGGAAGTAGTACACGCCCTTTAAGGATCAAGAAGAGGCCTAACAACCTTCAAGAAGATGCTCTTCTTGCATGTAGAAGACGCTCTTCTTGGAGCAAGAAGAGCATGTTCTTCAATACTATTTATAATATCCTGATTTATCGAAAGTTACAAACTTACTCTCAAGGGATTATATACTCATATATAGAGGACGTTCAATCCAATTTTATGTAATGATTTTTCATAGCCTTACTAATTATCCTGATGTATCGAACATCAACCATTATCTCCTCTATAGAGTCACAGGAAAGTATAGTAGTGTTCGACCTTCTCTCATAAAGAAATGGTCTCTAAGATATAAAAGGAATATCTGGAACATCAACCGAAAAGCCAAATAAGCCTTATGATTGCCGTGATAAAGAGAAGAATAAGCCACTAATGACCAACTTAAAAAGAGAACATGTTTATCAGAAAATAAGACTATCAACGATTTAAGCGACAATACCAATGATGCGAATTGTAGCCCTTTGCAGTCTAATAATCAAATTGACTCAAAAGGTTCTGTGCTTATACTACCCATATTACAGAAACATTTCGTAAATTTGCAAGTCAATAGGTAGGTTCTTACTATTGGTAGACAAAGATTGTTGGCAATGTCGTTTGTCATCGAGAACAATACTGACATAATAGCCTACAAATAACAATTAGAGAAGAGAAAACAATGATATATCCCAAAAACTTTGAACAAAAGATAGGCTTCACAGAGGTGCGTTCACTCCTGCGAGCACGATGCTTATCGCCTTTAGGTAAGGAACAAGTTGACGCAATGGCCTTTTCTACTGACGCTACTCAGGTGAACACCTGGATGGAAGAGATTAGAGAGTTTCGTAGAATACAAGAGGGACAAGACGACTTCCCCTTAGATAATTTCTTTGATGTACGTGAGAGTGTTGCGCGAATACGCTTGGAAGGAACTCACATGGAGGTGGATGAGCTCTTCGATCTGAAGCGTTCTTTAGAGACAATCATCGCTATTGTCAACTTTCTGAGCCGTGGAGAAGACACTGAACAAGGCGAAATACGTCACTACTACCCTGCTCTCTACAACCTTGCAGATGGTGTAGCAACCTTCCCACTACTTGTACAACGTATCTCACAGATTATCGATAAGTTTGGTAAGATGCGTGATAACGCCTCACCCGAACTACTCCAAATACGTCGTGAACTTGCCCATCTCGAAGGGAGTATATCACGAACACTATACGGAATACTACGTGCTGCACAAGGAGAAGGACTGGTTGAGAAGGATGTCACGCCTACGCTGCGCGACGGAAGACTGGTTATTCCTGTCGCACCAGGCCTGAAACGTAAGATTTCGGGTATTGTTCATGATGAGAGCGCAACTGGTAGAACGGTTTATATCGAGCCTACCGAGGTCGTGGAAGCCAATAACAAGATACGAGAACTTGAGAATGAGGAGCGAAGAGAGATAATTCGTATCCTCACAGACTTTGCTAAAAAGGTGCGTCCAAACGTACGTGAGATTCTCGATTCCTATCATCTTATGGCCACAATCGACTTCATTCGTGCAAAAGCTGAGCTTGCTCGACTCTTCAAAAGCTTTGAACCTCAGGTGGCCGAGACGCCTCACATTGATTGGATAAGAGCTATTCATCCCCTACTCCAACTGTCGTTAGAGAGGAAGCATCATGATAAGTTAAATGCTTCTTTACCAGTGAGAAGTGGCGAAACAGATAAAGTTTCTAATGAAGAAGTTAATCCGCAAGATGATGAAACACTATTAGAAGAGGAGAACGAGACCCGTAACTTACCTTCAAGTGTTGTCCCCCTTGATATACAACTCACCAAAGATAAGCATCTACTGATTATCTCTGGTCCGAATGCAGGTGGTAAGTCTGTATGCTTGAAGACGGTGGGTCTACTTCAGTACATGCTTCAATGCGGTCTTTCTATCCCTGTTGGCGACCGTTCAACAACAGGTATCTTTACCGATATAATGATTGACATCGGTGATGAACAAAGTATAGAGAATGACCTTAGTACCTATTCTTCTCACTTGATGAATATGAAGATGATGATGCGTCGTGCGTCAGACCGAACGCTAATACTCATTGATGAGTTTGGAACAGGTACCGAACCGCAGATAGGCGGAGCCATAGCAGAGTCTGTTTTACGCCAATTTTGGAAGAAACATGCCTGGGCTGTGATCACAACTCACTATCAGAACCTTAAGCATTTTGCGGAGGATCACCCCGGAACAGCCAATGGTGCGATGCTATACGACCGTCATGAGATGCGCCCACTCTTTCAGTTAGCTATCGGAAGGCCCGGTAGTTCGTTTGCTATTGAGATTGCTCGTAAGACCGGAATACCTGAGGAAGTAATCCGTGATGCGGCAGAGATTGTTGGTTCTGATTATATTCAGAGTGACAAGTACTTACAGGATATTGTTCGAGACAAGCGTTATTGGGAGAACAAACGACAGACGATTCATAGCCATGAGAAGGAGTTAGAGAAACGTATCAGTCAATATGAAAAGGATATAGCTGCGCTCGAAAAGAGTCGTAAAGAGATTCTTAACCGTGCCAAGACACAGGCAGAAGAGATTATCAAGGAGAGTAATCGTCGGATAGAAAATGCTATCCGTGAAATCAGAGAGAAGCAGGCTGAGAAAGAGGAGACCAAGCGTATCCGTCAAGAACTGGCTGCATACGAAGCTGGACTGACGAATGCTGATAAGGTTGATAAGGCCGATACGACTAACAGAAAGAAGCT
Organism: Prevotella sp. C561; assembly: GCF_000224595.1. Taxonomy (NCBI): domain Bacteria; kingdom Pseudomonadati; phylum Bacteroidota; class Bacteroidia; order Bacteroidales; family Prevotellaceae; genus Prevotella; species Prevotella sp. C561. The sequence continues at coordinate 291,831 of NZ_JH114140.1, forward strand.
GAAAAGTAGCGGACTACTATCTGATGACGACTTTCAAAAGAAGGTTGATAAGATTAAAAGTCGCAAGGAACGCCACGAACAGCACCTGAAAGAAAAAGCTGGTAAGCAACAAGCTGCTGCCGAAGCATTGAAGAATGCCGTGCGTAAACAGCAAGGTGGTGGAGTCATTATGGCTGGTGATACAGTGCGTATAAAGGGACTTACGAGTGTTGGAAAGGTGGAGTCTATTGAAGGAAAACAGGCAACTGTCATCTTTGGAGGTATGAGAACGAAGATGGCTGTTAGTCGTTTGGAACATGTTGATGCGGCTACCATTCAGTCTGAACAGCAACAGTTCCAAGCCTATAACTACAGTCGTGAGACACGTGAGACGATTGACAAGCATCGTAACCAGTTCCGTCAAGAGTTGGATGTACGTGGTATGAGGGCTGACGAAGCACTGAATCAGGTGCAACACTTTATAGATGATGCAATCTTGGTTGGCGCAAGTCAGGTGCGTATCCTCCATGGAAAAGGGAATGGAATACTACGTCAATTAATCCGACAGTACCTTGGCAGTGTTCCTAATGTCACTAACTATCGCGACGAACATGTACAGTTTGGTGGCGCAGGGATTACGGTTGTAGAACTATAAGGCGGTTGACAAGGAAACAGGTTGACGGGTTCACGAGTTGAATGCTTTATTATTTGATAGATAAAAGATATAGGCAATAAATCGAGAAGGCAAGCGTTAATATATTAATATGAACTACCTAAGGCTTTTACACATACTTCGCAAACAAAGACAGGGGCTTCTGTTAGTAGGCTGTGCTACGTTGATACTGATGTCATGTGGTGTAGATAGAAATATAAAGAAAGGTGATAAGCACCTTTCCTTGGGCGAGTATTATGACGCTGCAACCCAATTCAAAACCGCTTATCAGCGTACATCCCCTAAGGATAGACGCCAACGTGGAGAGTTGTCATTGAAGATGGCCGATTGTTACAGCCGTATCGCATCCTCTCAACGGGCCATTGCTGCCTATAGAAACGCTATCCGATATAAACAAGACACTGGTGAGACACATAAAAGTCTGGCTGATAATCTGATGAAGGAAGGCAGCTACACGGAGGCAGTTAAGGAATATCAAATTGCCTTGGATTCGATGCCTAACAATCAACTTATTGCTCAATCGCTGCAAGCAGCATCATTGGCTGCGGGCATGAAGGAGCGTGGCTCGAAGTATATAGTTAAGCGTATGGATGTCTTTAACTCACGTCGACAGGACTACTCACCCATGCTCTTCGGTGATAAATACGACCAGCTTTACTTTACTTCGACACGAAATGAAGCTAAAGGGGACGACTTGAGCGGTATTACTGGTGCAAAGGCTGGGGACATCTTCCTTAGTGAGAAGGATGATAAAGGTAAATGGAGTGCACCAAGAGCGATAGAGTCTGCATTGAACACAGAGGCTGATGAGGGTACTCCTGCGTTCTCTGTAGATGGTAGGGAGATGTATATCACACAGTGCTTGACCGACCCCAGCAATCCTCGTTATGCCCAAATAGCAGTAAGTAATCGCTCTGATGCGGCATGGGGAAAGGCTACTAAGTTGGAGATTAGCCGTGATACCCTATCAAGCTTTGCCCATCCAGCAGTCTCACCAGACGGTAACTGGCTCTATTTCACAAGTGATATGCCTGGTGGAAAAGGTGGTCTTGACATCTGGAGGGTACGTCTGACAGGGGGTACAACAGGAGGAGTTGAGAACCTTGGGGAGCCTATCAATACTCCAGAAGATGAGGAGTTCCCTACTTTCCGACCTAATGGCGACCTTTATTTCTCAAGTAATGGACATGGTGGATTGGGTGGTCTTGACATCTTTATAGCTAAGGTTGGCAATGATCATCATTATCACTTAGAACATCCAGGATATCCTCTTAACTCGCAAGGTGACGACTTTGGTATGACCTTCGAGGGTATTCATAACCGTGGTTTCTTCTCTTCAAACCGCAATGATGGGCGTGGTTGGGACCATATCTACAGTTTTGAACTACCTGAAATCATACAGACTGTGAAGGGATGGGTCTATGAAATGGATGGTTATGAACTGCCTGCTGCACAGGTGTTCATGGTCGGTGATGATGGAACCAACAAGAAGTTGGCTGTCAAAGGAGATGGTTCTTTTGAACAGGAGGTGCACCCTGGCGTCAATTATATCTTCCTTGCAACTTGCAATGGACACTTAAATCATAAAGAGGAGATAAAGGTCGGTAATACAGAAGCATCTGAGGTGCATACGCTTCAATTCCCTTTAGCAGGCATCAACGTACCTGTACTGATAGACAACATCTTCTATGACTTCGATAAAGCGACACTCCGACCAGAATCAGAAACGGCATTAAACACGCTTGTCAACCTTCTTAAGGAGAATCCAAACGTAACTATTGAACTCTCAGCACACACCGACTACCTCGGTTCTGATGCTTATAACAAACGTCTTTCACAGCGACGTGCAGACGCAGTAGTGGCTTATCTCACTGCTCATGGCATTGCTCGCGACCGCCTAACACCTGTAGGATATGGCAAGGAGCGGCCTAAGAAGATTCGTAAGAAGCTCACTGAGAAATACACATGGCTAAAGGAAAACGACGTACTAACCGAGGCTTTCATCAAGAAGCTCGATAAGGAAAAGCAAGAAATAGCCAATCAGTTGAACCGTCGGACTGAGTTTACGGTCCTTCGCACCACGTATGGCATGTTTGATGAGAAGGGAAACCTTAAGCAACAGCCCAAGACAAAGAAGAAGGAGAACCTCGATGATGATGGAACAATACTCATTGATATCCCTTAGTCAATCCTAAGAAGGAGACTGTCTACCACAAACTTCATCTGTCTACCAGCTGATTTGCTAACTTGGCACTATCACCCTAAAAGCTTACAACAGCTTGTTATTGCACATGATAATATGATAAAAGATAAGACTCAACCTACCAAAGTATCACCTTCTACCTGTATCTCTTCTCAAGAAGAGCAAGAAGGAGAAGCTATAGAAAGGAGAACAATAACTCTTCCTTCCGCCTTTACGGATTACACCCGCAGTCTCTTTGGTGATAGCCTGTACCAAACATTCCTCAAAGGGTTGGAAGACACGCCTCCCGTCAGTATCCGTCTTAATCCTTTTAAGTTGGCTGAGAATACGCATAAAGTTAATCCACAGCTTCACCCTCAACCAATCCCTTGGTGTAAAGAAGGCTATTGGTTGGAAACAAGACCTAACTTTACGTTCGACCCACTACTCCATGCTGGGGTCTATTATGTGCAAGAAGCGTCATCAATGTTTCTATCTCATGCGTTGCAATACTACGTGAAACAGCCTGTTATAGCACTCGATCTCTGTGCTGCACCAGGTGGAAAAACAACCTGCGCACGCACTTCCTTACCCGCAGGGTCTATCCTTTTCTCTAACGAACCGATAGGAAAACGAGCACAGATATTGGCTGAAAATGTTCAGAAGTATGGTCATGAGGATGTTATCGTCACAAGTAACTATCCTCGAGACTACCAGAAGTCTAAGCTTACCTTTGATGTTATCATAGCCGATGTACCCTGTTCTGGAGAAGGTATGTTCCGTAAAGACCCACAGTCAATAGCAGAGTGGAGCCCACAGAATGTGGAGAACTGCTGGCAACTACAGCGTAGTATCATTGCTGATATATGGGATAATCTGAAGCCGGGGGGGCTCCTTATTTATTCAACTTGCACCTTTAATGCACATGAAGATGAGGAGAATATAGCATGGATACTCACCGAGTATGATGCTGAACTCCTCTCTCTACCTACAGAAGAGGCATGGAACATAACGGGGTCGCTCATCGGCAACCCTCTTAAAGATGGTCGGGATTTCCCTGTCTACCGTTTCATCCCTGGCAAGACACGTGGAGAAGGAATCTTCATGGCCATCATTCGTAAACGAGGTGAGGATGAAGCACTTACAAAGGAGACTACGCTTAACATCAATAAAACACTAACAGATGCCCGCAAACACCTTCGTATCCTTTCACATGGAGTGAAAGAAGGTATGCAAAAGGGTAAGAATATTATCCCTGATCATACGTTAGCTCTCTCCGTCTCAGCGGACAAATCGACTTATCCCCGTGTAGAAGTTGATTACCAGACAGCCATCGCCTATCTTCGCCATGAGGCTGTCACGCTCTCTACGGAGGCTCCACGTGGTATCGTCCTCCTTACTTATAAGGACTATCCAATAGGCTTTGCAAAGAACCTCGGGAACCGTGCTAACAACCTTTACCCACAAGAATGGCGCATAAAGAGTACACATATTCCAGACGAGCCATCGGTACTTATATAGAGTAAAAACGAACAAGAATTCGCTTAAAAACAATATTCTCCCCAACATATCAGACTTAAATAGACAAATTATGCAACAATACTTAGACCTCCTCAACCGTATCCTTACAGAAGGAACACAGAAAGGTGATAGAACTGGAACAGGAACCTTGTCCATCTTTGGGCATCAGATGCGCTTTGACTTGCGTGATGGTTTTCCTCTGCTGACAACCAAGAAGCTTCATTTGAAGAGTATTATCTATGAATTACTTTGGTTCTTACGTGGCGACACAAATGTGCACTACCTCCAAGAACATGGTGTAAGGATTTGGAACGAATGGGCTGACGAGAATGGTGAGCTCGGTCCTGTCTATGGCCATCAGTGGCGTTCATGGCCTGACTATAAGGGTGGCACGATCGATCAGATTAAGAATGTAGTAGATATGATACGGCATAATCCTAACTCAAGGCGCATGTTGGTCACTGCATGGAACCCAGCTGAGGTTGACGATATGGCACTCCCACCCTGCCACTGTCTCTTCCAGTTCTATGTTGCCGACGGTAGACTATCCCTTCAACTCTATCAGCGTTCGGCCGACAGCTTCCTCGGTGTACCTTTTAACATTGCCTCATACGCTCTCCTACTACAGATGATGGCGCAGGTAACAGGCCTTGAAGCAGGGGAATTTATACATACGACAGGGGACACACACCTCTACCTCAATCACCTTGAACAGGCTAAACTCCAACTAACACGTGAGCCACGTCCGCTACCAAAGATGAAGATTAACCCTGATGTAAAGGACATCTTTGACTTTAAGTATGAGGACTTCGAGCTGACTGATTACGACCCACTACCACATATCCCAGCAGTGGTTGCTGTGTAAAAAACATTCCCTAACACCTCCGAAAAGGAGGGAATGTAGACAAAAAGAGTTGGAGCTTGATAGTAAGTTATGCTCTCCATCTTTCAATATTATAATTTTTATTAGTCAAGAACATCATATCCTTCACCAATGATAAATAGCTTTATCGCAACTACCCCTCCCTCAGAGGGAATGGAGAAGGACACTTATTACCATTATGGAAATAAACATCATCGCAGCAGTAGCAGCCAATCGTGCTATCGGATATCAGAACGATATGGTCTATTTCATCAGTGAAGACCTAAAGCGTTTCAAGCAATTAACAACAGGACACACCGTTATCATGGGGCGTAAAACCTTCCATTCACTCCCAAAAGGTGCGTTGCCTAACCGCAGAAACATCGTACTCAGCAGAACAGAAACCGACTTTCCTAACTGTGATGTCTACTCTTCACTGGAAGAGGCACTGAACCATATCGGTGCAGAAGAACAAGCTTTCATCATTGGAGGAGCAAGTCTTTACAAAGAGGCACTCGCCATTGCAGACCGTCTTTACCTCACTGAGATAGCTGCTACACCTCCACAAGCTGACGTTTTCTTCCCCGACTATAACGATGGCAAATGGGTTGTTGAATCACGCGAGGTACGTCCTGCGACTGACAAAAACCCCGCATACGCTTTTGTAAACTATGTAAGGAAATAGGTTTAGCCCTTTTAACACATGGAGTAAGAACACTTATATAGGCAAGAAGATTTAGGAACTTGCCCTTATAAAGATGTCCGCAAAAGTTGTTGGATAGTTCATCTCCTACAGAGTCATAGATGATAGAGATGCCTATTCGCACACAGAAGAACCCATCAATAGCGTTACGACCGATAGAACGCACCGATCACTTTTGCTAATCATGGTGGGCATGTCTGTGATAATATGTATCTGAATAGCCCTCTGAGAGATATTCTCTGTGTACAAAACACTACGCTACTTTGTGAGGGAAAGATACATTCTATGATTCAAGAGACACAGATGTATAGAGGAAAAAAGGTGTCGTCTTAACTCTATCCACCCTCTTCTATTCCTTAACCCTCCTACTATTCGTCAATATTTTTCGTCCTTCACGGAAGGAGTATATGCCCTTTAAGAATAAAGAAGACGCCCTTCTGCGTTCAAGAACATGCCCTTCTTGCCCCAAGAAGAGCCTCTTCTTGATGCAAGAAGGGCATGTTCTCAAACGTAGTTTATAACAAGCTGATTTCTTGTAGGTTATAAAGTTGATTACAGGAGATATTCTACTCCTATTTAGAGCATGCTTAGCTCCATATTGTGTAATGATTTTTTCCAATGCAACAAGACTATAAGAGAGGTTGATTATAAGCATTATAATAAGGTATAGTAAGGAACCAATAAACAATTCAGCCTCACTAATTAGAGTAGTGAGGCTGGTAGTCTATATTCAAGTAAGCTTAGAATGGTAAGCCAATGGCTAAGTGGAAAGCCTGTGCATCCTTAAACTTTGATATATTATAGAAGCCAGTCTTGCCCGTTTCATAAGGTACATGTAAGCCGACACCCCAATCCAAACGAAGCATGAAGTAGCCAAGGTCGTAGCGTATTCCGACTCCTGTACCAAGCGCCATCTCCTTTAGAACATTCTTGACTCTAAAGTATCCCTCTGGTCTACCATCGTCATAATGCATCGTCCAGACGTTACCAGCATCAAGGAAGAGGGCTCCATAGAGTGAACCCACAAGATGAGGACGATACTCTACATTGCATTGAAACTTGATGTCGCCCGTCTGCTCGACGTATGAACGACGGCGTTGCGTAGAACGATAACGCCCTGGTCCAATCTGTCGGACGTTGAAAGCACGAATACTATTGGCTCCTCCAACATAGAACTGCTCTGTATAAGGTGCAAAACGACTGTTTCCGTATGCCCACAAAGTACCTACATTGACGTGAGCCGCAATACTGCTCTTCTCAGACAGACTCCATACTTTCGTCATATTGGCATCTATCTTGACAAATTGAGCAAATGGGTTCTTAAACAGTTTCTTGTCTTTTTCACTCCAATGTCTGCCAAATACAGCATAACCAGCAGATAGGATGTTGGACGCTTCACTAACTGTTGTCCACACCTTAATAGGACTCTTATAGCGAGCAGGGCTCATGAAAGTATATTGAAAGAGCATCTTAGGGATGAACTGGTCGGCCAAAGAGACTTCAAGATATGGCACACTGTCAATCAATTCAAGATAACGATCGGTCACATTATGCATATACTCGTATGTTAACGTCAATGGAGAGAACGAATAACTATTACGTTCGTTTGGCTGCCATTGGTAGGTTAACTCCCCAGACACTACATGCCGCTTAAAATACTTAGCACGGTTTAAGACATCAACAGAGGCTTTGAGCGTTGTAGATGGTGTTGTGTAATAAGTACGAGGGACCTTAGGAACATAGACAAGTCCCTTTTCTGCAGCTGCAGCAATCTTCCTTTCTTCACGTGCCCAACGCTTTCTTGGCGGTGTGGCAAAAGGGTTGACGAGTCGAGGGAACTGTAGGCTGGCTTCTGCACCATACTCATAATTATTCAGTCCGAGCCGGTCTCTGCCGTCATCATCGCTACTTGCCGACCATTCATACGAACCATGTAAACGTAAGTCGAACTTCTCACCACCACGAAAGACATTTCGTTTCGTCAAACCGACAATCGCCTCAGGACCATATCTACCACTAGTCTTTCCCTTACCGTAGGCTTCAATGTAGAAGTCGTAAGGCTTATCAAAGACACAATTAATAGTCATATCCAGAATACTACACGTGTCTGTCGTGTCACGAGGAGTAAAAGCAAAGTTCGTTGCAGCAAATACTCCACTACTGTTAAGCTGTTGCTGGGTCTTTTCTACCAGTTCGTTGTTGTAGACAGTACCAGGCCATATCTTCAAGTCATTGGTTATTGTGCGAAGACGGAGAGGCTTGTGCGATCCATTATAATTAACGATAATATCACGGAACCTACTCTGTCGAGAAAGAGAATCCATGAATTGACGCTGCAGATTGATAGTGATTGTACCTATATCCCACTTTCGTAAGACTCTATTACTTACTGAGTCAGCCATCTGCAGACGCATGGAAGCTAAGCCATAGGTGAGAGTTGTGTCGGCAAGATAGCTCGCATCGTTATTCTGATAATAATAGTAACCATTGTTACGGAATAAGTCTGTGATGCGTTTACGCTCCTGTTCGAGTGTCGAAACATCAAAGGCATCCCCTTTATGAATGATTGCTTTATCGAGATTAACCCTTATCAAGCTGTCTGCCGTGGGTGGAAAGTTAACATAGCGAATGCTATCAAGTAGCCACAGACGCCCCATATCAACCGAATATTGCAACCGCATCTTCTTAGGATTACGCTGTGCAAGTTTCTCATAGGTTATCTTCCCATTGAAATAACCACGTTTGCGTAAGAGGTTCTCACCAACAGTAACACGTAAGTCGGGGGCTGTTGAGTTCATTAACACAGGTGTAGAGCCAAACGCACGAACCAACCATCGACTGAAGGAGGTCGTATCCTGTGAGAAAGCATTCCATATCCACAGACCAACAGGGAAAGGAGAACGCACGCTGGGACTGCCCATCCACGACGCATTTGGCTTAGTAGCAAGGACAACATCTAACTCACCCTTCACATCATTAAAGTGTTGGTTAGGCTGATAGTTACTGTATTTTGTCTTCTCCATGCCCGTGTATAAGTGTTCACCATCAGGAATTGCTGAGGTCGTACTACAGGCTACAAGTAGGGAAAGGAAAGCCATGAAAGAAAGTACTTTGGCAACCTTTCTTCTGCTTGTCAGACTATTATTGATTCTGTTTCTTCTCATTTACGAAATTAATTAATGAATCTCTCTTAGGCTTCTCTTGCTTAGGTACAATCAAAGGCGTATCGTCCTTGGAGCGGAAAATATCCTTAAAGTGACGCAACTTACGCCTCCACATGATGCCAACACCGAACTCCGACAAGTTACCTTCTAACCAATCGTATGCCTCACGTTCGTAATAAAGCTTCAAATACTTTGTTTCCTTCTGATTAAGACGGTATTCGAGAGAGAAGTTATCGAAGTAGGCTCCATTCTCTTCAGAGAACTGTGCGCCCGTTGACACACGTCCACCCATAATGATTCGTAGCCGATTATTCCACAAGCGCTTGGAGAACTTGAAGGTATAGTCGGTGTGTAAGTTACCATTCACATCGGCTGCACTCTCCATATTGGCTGTTAAGTCGAGGCCCATAGAGTTGAGTGCTCTTCCTGTGATAGAGTTTACTTGGGTCTGCAAGAAACTTGCTAATGCTCCACTCATCGCTGTATTAGGGTTGGCAGAGTTCTCGCCATCGAAATACATGCCCGATGCTAACATCGTCACAGCAAGTTTAGAACGTTCCTCAACACCCTTAGTATTAAGAATATTCTGCATCTCCTGATCGTCTGGAGCGGTGATGATGAACTCAACTCCAGGCTTTGGGAATTGGCGAGTCAGGCTCACTCCACATTCAAAATCAACTATTCTTCCTCCTCCAGAACTATTTGTAACATTTGTCCTTACGCTCTCTGTCGCCGTAATATTTAGTGTTGGCTTCATCGGATCACCCGTGAACTCAAGATAACTTCCGCTCTTTATCGTAAAAGTACGGAGTGGTATCACTGGGAGAGAATATTTCATTTGACCATCACTCAACGTATATCTACCACGAACCTGTACTCCATTCGTAGGGTCATAGTTAAGAAGAAGGTTCCCACCACCCACGAAGTCGATATAATTAGACTGGTCAGGACTTAGCGCACAGAACACATGTGCCTGCTCATCTATGTCTACTACGAGTGCCATACTGAACCCTGTAATATCGGGACGCTTGATGATCTGCTTCGTTGAATCATTGAAATGAGTGAACTTAACGAGGTCGTTTAGCTCGTCATCAGTCGCTAACGTGCCATCTTGCACTATGTAAGACACATCTGTATTATCCAATACATTGAGCTTACCAGTAAGCTGCAAGTTATTTAATAAGCCACTTATCTGACCAGAAAAGTCAACGAAAGCTTTGCCATATACCTGTGAACGAGCGTTCTTCTTTGCATCTATCACTTGGAAATCCTTAGCTTTTAACTCAGCATTAAGCATCATCTTATCAAGATTAGAGAAGTCTAAGTACCCTGATATATCAAGTGGAGAACCGTTATTAGCTATCATCTCGAAGTTCTCGAACTCTATGTGACTATCTTTAATCCGTACTGGATCATCTGCGAAACGCATTTTTATACCATAGGGAGCACTCACCAAGTAGGAAGAGTCAAGGTAAACCTCACCATTAACATCCAATTTATTCAACGGACCCTTTACTGTCAACGTTCCTTCACCTACTCCTTCGAGGCCAACAATTTGGTCAGGAACAAAGCCATTGACGTAATTTAAAGGGAACTTGTTCATCTCTAAGGTTGCATCCAACTCTCCTTCTCCCTCATTCTTATAGGTTCCTGAGAGGATGCCGACCTCATTTCCATCTTGAGTTATGATACCATCAACATAGTGTGTACCGTCCCCTTTAGGCATATAAACGAACTGTGTGCCAACATCTCCCATAGGACAATTCTCGTAAATAAGCCGTTTAATGGTCATATCACTTGAGATTGTGAGTTCTTTCTCCGTCTGTACAAGGTGATAATCACCATCAAGTGTACCCGACAACTTCGGTGCGAAGGGTAATACAGCAAACAAACTGCCCAACTCAAAGTGGTTCATTGACAGCGTTACATTCTGCAATGAGGCCGTATCAGCATCCTCTGTAGAGACGAGCATACCCGTTCCGTCAGCCGCCTCCAAACGTAGGTTAGCTGACAGACGACGGTCACGTCCAATATAGATATAATTAGAGTCATTGACAGCAAAGGACTTATAACCTAACACAGACTTAGGCGAAGTGATTGAGAGTTCTATTCCTCTGCGCTTCATAGCAGCCTGCATAGCCAAGTCGAAACCTGTCTTTCCATCCTTGTCAAGGATTGTTGCATGTGTTTGTAAGCCGTGTTCATAGAGCGCACCCTGCAGGTATCCATGATAAGGATAGGTGTTAGAAGGATTGTTCTTAACTGATAACAGATAGTTCAGCTGCCCATCAATACTGGTGAGGTCAGCTCTGATGCTATCAAGATGGATATCATTATAAACCAAAGAGTCAATACTTATCTTTCCATCAAGACCTCTTGTTGGTGAAGATGTCAGATTAATATCCGCCTGACTAAAGGCATATCCTTCTTGTGCCAACAAGTTAGAGAACAAGTTATCACGCCCACTACGGAGTGTAAAGTGCCCTGTTGGTAAATGACGAAGTATTGCAGCCTGATCTATACGACGGTTAGCGAGTTGTTCACGTACAATCTTGTATATCCGTTTCCCACTTTCCGTCAATTGATTAACACTACTATTAAATGCTGTACTAAGTCGGAAGTCACCTCCATTCAACACTGCATGTATGGTATCTCTACGGCTCATAAGGTCGATATCCACATCCCCTGGAGCGTAAGTTCGGTTCTGGTCGGTTACATGAAGGTTTCCTATCAATCCACGAACATTCATATCATCCTTGCCAGACATGGTAAACGAGGTGTTAGCCGAGAAACTACTTGACATTGCTTTATCAACGACTCCCAACTGATAAAGGTCTACACGTGGGAATGAACCATTTATAGAACCCTCAATCTGACTACCTCTCATTGTAGCATCAAGGTTGAAATTGCCTTCAACCAATGGTATTAGCTTTCCCTTACGATGTTCGCTAAGCAACAAGTTACCCACATTTCCACTTACTGCATAGTATTTCTTCATATCTGAGCGAAGCGTAATATCAGCATCAGCAGAGGTTATGTAATGCTTATCTACAAACCCAAAGGCCTGTAAATCAGCCTCAGAGAGATTACCTTTCAAATGCGTATCGAGTGTACCCGACCGTACATCCGCACGCACATCAAAGTTACCAGCTGCAAGAAGTCGGCTCTTCTTCTTTCCTTCTTGCATGAGACGGAACGAGCGAAGAGGACCGCTTACATGATGATTGTTCTTCATGTCCGACCGTACGTCTATATCTGTCCATGTAGACACAACGTATCTATCAGCCATCAAGCCCATTGCATGCAAATCAACACGACGTAACCAGCCTCGCAGATGACCATCGACGAGTCGTGTATTGACCTTACCTTTATACGTAAAGTCACCTGCCAACATTCTATTAGTACTCTTTACATGAGCAGCAAGAAGCTCTCCATGCTTAGAGATATCACCATTCAATCCGTCAAGTACATATTTACCGTATCTGAAACTACGAACACGCAGACTGAGGTTTGTAGATGCTTTCGGACTCAAGAAGTCTGTTCCTCGCCCATGCGCCTTTATCGTTCCAGAGAAAGCCGACAATCCCATCTTAGGTAAGAAATGATGTACAGGGAATGAAGTTGCGTCTGCTGAAAGGCGATAAAGTTCTGTTGCCGTATTGTATGCACCATTCAGTCGAATCCGTCCTCCGCCTTGTGTCAGCAAGATGTTACCTGTGTAAAGCGTTTTACGTACATGGATATTACCATTGATACCAACTCCCTGTGGGAGGGCTATTGTCTTGCGCACATTACGTGGCAATAACTTAGAAACAAAACGTAAGTTACTTGCTGTTCCCTTCAGTCTCAAGTCACTACGAAGTCGGCCCGCTCCAGACATCATATCAGCTATCCATCCTGTGCTGGTAAGGTCGAAGTAACCTGGCATAGCTAATTGAAGTTGCTTGAATATAGCCGAACGAAGATTGCCATCGAGCTGTCCTTTTACGATAATACGTTGATTAGGAAGTGCTTGATAGATGTTCTTTGGTACGGAGGTAAGGAATGGCTGCAGGTCATCTAAGCGTAGGAAACCATCTAACTGAGTTGATATCTGTCCCGGATTCTTGTCTGCAAAGGCGTTCATGTTCATCATAAACCGCCCAGACAGCTCTGTTCCTGGTAAGCGAACATACATATTAGGCAGATTGATACTTGTAGAATCCATAGAGAAAGGACCACGGAAATCCTTTACTATCAGTCCACTTTTCTCCTTCATGTTGGCTGTTCGGACACGTAATCGTATCTTTGGAGCAGCATAGAGGAAGGAGTCTATACCGAGATTGATGTCCTGCATGGCTATATGTGCGGCATCAAAGCCAACCTTTGCATGCCGTACATAATTCTTATCATAGCTGAAATCGCCCCCTTGCCAATCTACATTCGCTACCTTGTAGATGTTGTCATGTAGAAGAAGTTCGGCTCCCTTCACCATACCCTTATTGAAGTTAGCACGAACACTCATCGTGTCTCCAGGCATGTGAAGGCGAAAATCTGTTTTAGCAAGGTTAAGTTTGTCGATATTAATACGCCAAAGTGGCTTCTTCTTGTGTGGGTCTTCGGGCACAGTATCGCCCAATGCGATGTCTACCCATCCTCCTTCAATATCGGCTTTATTGATGCGAACAGAGTCGCCAATGAGGTTTATGCCATGACTTACGAGATGTAAGCGCTGCAAATCGCCACGAATACGAAGGTCACCGATAAAGTTGACGGTATTTGCCTTCAGTTTTGTAAATGTCAGTTCGTTGACTTCTACCTTGCTTTCAAGCAAGGGCAATAAACTTACATCCGCTACCATGCGATGTATATCAGCTACCGTATCTTTCTTATTAGGAATAGAATCGTTAGGACGAAATATCTTTAACCCCTCTAACTGAAGGTCTAATGGAAAAGAGAGATTAACCCGTTCGAGGCTTACATCCATCCCAGTCTTTTCTGAAACATAGGTGGCCACACGCTTTGCAGCCCAATTCTGAACTGGTGGACAATATAATAGTGCAACAAGTATAAGAAACAGTATGACTGGTGTAAACACTATCGCAACCAGCCATTTCAAGCTTCTTTTCATGTTAAATATGTTAGTCATTAATAGCTTTCTCGATAATTTAGCCTTGTTTATGGGACTAATACGTTAGTAAACTTATTCAATTAACTGCAAAGTAAAACAAAAAAACGAGATATAAGACTTTATATACGTAAAAAACAAAAACCACTAAGACTTTAATTGTGCGTTGATAAGTTGCTTCTTGATAGTCACTTCAATATGACCTTACCTATTCACTAAAAACAACCTTAGGTTTACTGCTATCTTCACTACCAAGGGGGAAGAAGGAAAGGTAACGTTAACCGTAAAAACAATACTCGTGACATACCTTGGTATTCACACTCTATTCCATTCGCAGAGGGGTCGAGGTTGAGGCTCACATACCCACAAATAGAGACCTAATTGCCGTGATAAGCCTATAGGAAAACGAACAAGAAAGGAATAGGGAATGCTGAACTTACAAACAGGATTTGTGAAGATATTTCAATAATCACTCCCCTTTCCATTCGGAAAGAGCATTCACTTGAAGTAAGAAGAGGCCTTTCTGCGTTCGAGAACATGCCCTTCTTGCGTGCTGAAGACGCTCTTCTTGGACCAAGAAGGGCCTCTTCTCCGACGCTATTTGTAACTTACTGATTTATTGTAGATTACAAAGTAGATTAAAGAATATATTGCACGCTGATTTAGAGGGCATTTAGTTTGAAGCTATGTCATGATTTTTCATGTATTTACCAGTCACTTAGAAGTAGGGAAAAGAGGATGAACAGTAAATTATTAGAGAAAGAATGATAGTCTCAACTTATACTTTATAAGAAAGATACTAATAGACTCCTTACTCTATCTTAAACGTTCCTTAGCACACGATTTAGGCACACTTAGACAGAAGAAGACAAGGCATATCGGGAGTAATGAGCGCTTAAGGCCTAACAGAAGGCCATAAAAAACAGCATACCGTTTAACTAAGTATTATTAAACAGTATGCTGCACCTTATATTATATAGTTCAATCTATTTAGAACTGGAAATAGATGAATGGTTGTATCTCAGAACTCTTCACCTGCATAATGATGAATATAACGATAGTAATCACGATAGCAGAGAGGACAACCCCACCCTTTTCTAAGACTCGTACACAACGATTTTGCCAAGAATCAGGTATCCAATGGGTAAGAAGAGCAAATATCATCAACATGAATACATACTTATAACCCATGAAGACATCGGGGAGTACGGAAGGATTAAACTTTGTGAACAACTGCTTAACCATAATCCACACACTATCAAAGTCCTTACAACGGAAGAAAAGCCACGTGAAGCAAAGGACATGGAAAGTGATGAATACTGATAAGAAACGACGAATACCAGATGGATGATAACGGCGGTCATGCTTCAAAACTGTCTGCGACCAGAACTTATGTATACAAACCAAAGCACCATGAAGAACACCCCATACGACGAAGTTCAGAGATGCGCCATGCCATAATCCGCAAGCAGTCATCGCAACCATTTGGTTGAAATACATGCGAAGTGTTCCCTTCTTGTTGCCGCCAAGGGATATATAAACGTAATCTCGTATCCATGTTGATAGCGAAATATGCCAACGTCGCCAGAAGTCGGTCATGGAGTCGGCCGTAAGTGGCGCATTGAAGTTCATCGGTATCTTAAATCCAAGAAGCAAGGCAATACCGATTGCCATATCAGAATAGCCTGAGAAGTCGCAATAAATCTGTATGCAATAACCATAAAGACCAAGGAGAACCTCACCACCAGAGAAGAGTGTAGGGTTATCAAAGATACGATCAACGAAGTTCTGAGAGATGTAATCAGAGATAACAGCCTTCTTAAACAGACCAATAATGATAAAGAACACACCCTGAGCAAACATCTCACGGCTAATATGCAATGGCTTACGAATCTGTGGACCAAAGTCGGTTGCACGAGTGATAGGGCCTGCCAAGAGTGTTGGGAAGAAGCTAACAAAGAAAGCATAGTCGAGGAGTGACTCCATAGGCTCAGCCTTCTTCCGATAGATATCGACAACGTAAGAGATGGTCTTGAAGGTGTAGAAGCTAATTCCTACTGGTAGGAAGATGTCCCAAGGTTGGAAGTTACCACCAATCATCTGCGCCACCATTCCTGCAAAAAAGTTCGTATACTTAAAGTAAGCCAAAAGTCCAAGGTCGATGAGTAGGCTCAAACATAACCATAATCTTGGATATTTTCCCTTGGCAACACGACGTGCTATATAGAAGTCGCTTACGGTCACGATCAGTAATAATAGGAAATAGAAGCCACTACTCTTATAGAAGAAATAATAAGAGAAGAGCGTCACGAAGAGTAATCGCCCATCCACCTTCTTTCGTAGGCAGTAATATCCTATCATGAAGACAAGGAATATGAAAAGAAAAGCACCAGAAGAGAAGAGGAGCGGTTCTTTTGGATTATATAGAAGAATATCAGATAGCTTTGAAAACTCAAGACCTCCAATATACGTTTCTATGTTTTGTAAGAGATTATTGATGATAACCATTAACTGGTTGAGAAATATACTTGTTTCCATTTGACTCTATGTTATGTAAATACAAACCTACTGTTCTATCATTTTCTCACGTCTTGTATAATTCTTCTGTCCGGCTACGATAGACTTAAAGATACGCTGACTGACATATTTACCACCTTTATAATTAATGTGTACATAGTCTTTTGTACCCATATCCTGGCTGTCTACGATACGCATCATCGTACCTGGACCTCCCATAGCACGGAAGAGATTATAGAAGCCAACATGACAGTCGGAGGCAAGTTGCTCTTGATAACCTACCAACATCTCAACACCCTTCATCGTACCATCAGGTGAAGACTTAGAGCCACGGTCGGGACTACTAACGATAAGAATACTCGTTTCAGGGAAACACTTGTGGAAAAGGTCTACGACAAGTTTCATGTCACGCATGTACTTCTTCAATCGTTCGGGAGTTGTCTGGGCATCAATAGCGTTAACACCAAACTGGAATACAATGAGATCATACGGACGTACACGTGCAAACTCCTTCAACATCTGTTCTGGAAGTTTGGACAGTGTTATACCTGAAGAACCACGCATACTGAAATTGTCAAGCACGATACCTTCCTTACCTTCCTGTGACGTACCGAAGAGAATAGTATTCGTCCCATCTACCTTAACGGTTGCATGAGAGGTGATGCCGTCCATCTTCACTACTTGTAACTCTGGTGATGGGTTAACACGTTGGTTACTTGTTTTGCCACCATCTATGTTGAAGCTGACGTTAGCACCTCCTTTTGAACGTAGATAAAGTAATGTACTTGCCCACTTCTCGGTATGTGGATAGTCATGGGATAAAGTGAAAGGAGCATACGTCATTGTGGCTTGACCATTCATGGTATAGTAACGCTCTGCAATACCTGCTTGGTTGACATCGTAACTTGCTGGTTTCTTGACCATGTGCTCGGTCAGTCCGGAGAAACTATTATCTACTGTATGCTTGTATTGGTCGAGGTCATTACCCGCATCTATCCATCCAACGCCATAACCACCATAGTATTTCTGAAGGTCTTCACGCAAGTCGGCTAATAAGATGTCACCTTCTATATATGAGTCACCATAATAAGCAATACGAACAGGACGCCCTACTTGCTGTTTCTGAACCAATAAGTTCAGTTGACTATAGAAATGATCCAATCCTCCAGGTTTACCTGCAGAATAGTCAACGATACGTTCTGTACCCTTTGGCCACTCCTCCTTAAAGTTGATAACCTTTCCGTCTTTATCATAGGCAACGACAGAAGAAGGCTTCTTAGGCGATGGGATGACGTCTTCGAGTACTTTCTTCTTTTTTGCAAGGTCGCTTAGAATGTCTATTTCACGTAACTTTGTATCCCCTATTGTTAGTGTTGGAAGGAAATGCAATAGGAAAAGGAACAATGCAACTAACAATGTTAGCAACAGTGTCTTGTATGTATTATCTTTCATTTTAACTATAATCTTTTACCTAAATAATCTATTGTCAGCACGATACTTACTTTTGACTGAAAAGTGATTCTAACTCTTTATCTAATAATTTAATACCTTCTAAGGTGCAATATCCTCGTACAAAGAATAAGATGGCTGCGTAGCCCAGCTCCTCTACATCATACTTCTTATAAAGAAACTGATTCATAATAGCATTCTGTGAAGCCACCGTCAAGATACGTATAATCTCATAGTTTATATTAGGAAGGAATAAACCCTCCTTAATACCACGCTGTATGAAAGAATGAGCATCGCTTTCATATTCCTTATGGAGCTTACGGACATAAGCGAGTAACTCTGGATACATGTGGAGTTCCTCAAAGAAAAGTGGATTAACCTTACCCATCTTCTCTATACGAAAACGACAAATCTCTATGATAATATTGATGACATTCAGGCCAGACTTGTCTATCTTTGTCATAGCCTGGTCTTCTATCTTCTTATCAAGTCGGATAACTTCAAAGAGCAACTCCTCTTTGTTACTGTATATCTCGTAAAGTGTACGCTTTGATATCTTAAGTACATTGGCTATATCGTCCATCTTTACTCTTTTTATCCCATGTTTATGGAACAAGTTAAGAGCTGCAACGAGGATTCTCTCTTTAAGTTCTTGCCGATAAGTGGTTTCTGTAGTTGTATTATGCATCAAACTTTATTTTTGCGACAAAATTACAAAAAACTTTCATAATGACATCTGATTTAAAGTG
The DNA here is from genome assembly GCF_000224595.1 of Prevotella sp. C561. Taxonomy (NCBI): domain Bacteria; kingdom Pseudomonadati; phylum Bacteroidota; class Bacteroidia; order Bacteroidales; family Prevotellaceae; genus Prevotella; species Prevotella sp. C561. Next base: position 310,737 of record NZ_JH114140.1, read on the forward strand.
GATTTTACTAACTTTGTAAGTCAAAAATACATTTTTGTAATATTAAAAGTAAAAGATTAACTATGGTCAAGGTAACAAAAGAAGCCGCTTTGGAGTATCATAACAACGGCCGTCCTGGCAAGATTGAAGTAAAGCCTACAAAACCTTATAGTACACAGACAGACCTTAGTCTGGCATATTCGCCTGGTGTGGCATATCCATGCTTAGAGATTCAGCAGAATCCAGATGACGTATATAAATACACAGACAAAGGTAATTTAGTTGCAGTTATCAGTAATGGTACAGCCGTTTTAGGACTCGGTAACATCGGTGCAATGAGTGGAAAGCCTGTCATGGAAGGTAAAGGATTACTTTTCAAGATATACGGTGGTATTGATGTTTTTGATATAGAGGTAAACGAACAAGACCCAGATAAATTCTGTGAGGCGGTAGAGAAGATTGCACCAACCTTTGGTGGTATCAATCTTGAAGATATTAAAGCACCAGAGTGTTTCGCTATTGAGGAACGTCTGAAACGTACGCTTGATATTCCTGTTATGCATGATGACCAACACGGAACGGCTATCATCTCTGCTGCAGGTCTGAAGAATGCACTTGAAGTAGCTGGGAAGAATATCGCTGATGTTAAGTTAGTCGTCAATGGTGCAGGTGCTGCAGCTATCTCATGTACAAAGTTATACATGGCGTTAGGACTGAAGAAGGAGAACATTGTAATGCTCGACTCTAAGGGTGTTATTACTTCTGACTCTAAGAACCTGACTCCACAAAAGGCCCTTTTTGCGACTGACCGCCGTGATATACATACCTTAGACGAGGCTATTAAGGGTGCTGACGTATTCGTAGGCTTGTCTAAGGGGAATGTTCTTACACAAGATATGATTCGTTCAATGAACGAGAATCCTATTGTGTTTGCATTGGCTAATCCTGTTCCAGAGATATCCTACGATGATGCAGTTGCTGCCCGTCCTGACGTAATCATGTCTACTGGACGTTCTGATTACCCTAATCAGATTAATAACGTAATTGGTTTCCCATACATATTCCGTGGTGCCTTGGACGTTCATGCCAAAGCTATCAACGAGGAAATGAAGATGGCAGCAGTACAGGCTATTGCTGACTTGGCTAAAGAAACCGTACCAGACGTGGTGAATGAGGTTTATCATGTAAACGACCTTACCTTTGGTCCTAAGTACTTTATCCCTAAACCTGTCGACCCACGACTGATTACTGAGGTGAGTGCTGCCGTCGCTAAAGCGGCTATGGAGAGCGGTGTTGCTCGAACTCCTATCAAGGATTTCAAGGCTTATAAGCAGCATCTACTTCAGATGTTAGGTCAGGAAACAAAACTAACTCACACCCTTCATGCTACAGCTGCCCAACATCCACAACGTATTGTCTTTGCTGAAGGTGGTCACCAAACGATGATGAAGGCCGCTGTACAAGCTAAACAAGAAGGTATCTGTGTACCAATCCTTTTAGGAAACCCCGACCGCTTGAATCGTGTCGCTAATCGTCTCAAACTTGATATTTCTAATATTGAGATTGTTGATATGCGTGCCGATAAAGAACAGGGACGTCGTGCTACATACGCAAAACACTTAGCTGAAAAACGTTCACGTGAAGGTTACACATTTGAAGAGGCATACGATAAGATGTATGAACGTAACTATTTCGGAATGTCAATGGTTGAGAATGGTGATGCGGATGCGTTTATCACTGGCCTTTACACCAAATATAGCAACACGATTAAGGTAGCTAAGGATGTTATTGGTATCCGACCAGAGTATAATCACTTTGGTACTATGCATATTCTAAATACTAAGAAGGGTGTATTCTATATTGCTGACACGCTGATTAATCGTCATCCTGATGATGAGGTGTTGTCTGACATCGCTAAGTTGGCTGCCAATTCGGTTAAATTCTTCAATGATAAACCTGCAATAGCAATGCTTTCTTATTCTAACTTTGGTTCTGATAAAGAAGGTTCTCCTTCGAAGGTGCACTCTGCTGTTGAGAAGCTGCAAAAGGAATATCCAGAGTTGGCTATTGATGGTGAGATGCAGGTTAACTTTGCTTTGAATAAAGAGTTGCGTGATGAGAAGTTCCCATTCACTCGCTTGAAAGGATTAGATGTTAACACACTCATCTTCCCTGACTTGTCTTCAGCCAACAGTGGTTATAAACTATTACAGGCATTGAGTCCAGAAGCCGAGGTTATTGGTCCTATCCAAATGGGGCTTAATAAACCAATTCACTTTACCGATTTCGAATCTTCTGTGCGTGACATTGTAAACATCACAGCTGTTGCTGCTATTGATGCTTATGTGGAGAAACTAAAGAAGAAGTCATTATAAACAACTAAAAAGAGGATGTGTCCGTTTTGACACATCCTCTTTTTTTGAGAAACACACTCCCACCCTTTTTTACAAAACTATTACCCTCTTTTTGAAGAAACCGTCAACCCTTTTTGCGAAAAAAGGTCAACCTTTTTTTGTGAGAATGGTCAATCCTCTTTGTGCGAATGGTCAACCCTCTTTACGAGAATAATCAATTTTCTCTGCAACATAAAATCATGCTGGGCATACTAAAAAAACTTGCCCCATAACACCAACCATGGTGCCAGGGGCAAGAAACGAAAATTAAATTACCGATGTATCGTCATTGATATCACATCAATGGCTTCCCGCTGGAAACATAACTAAAACTAAATTAATCAATTCAGTATTATTAAAACCGAACTTTTTCTTTTCTTGGATATTGGCCTTATTAGGCTCATTAGCCTTATTAGCCTCATTAGGCCTTATTAGCCTTATTAGGCTCATTAGCCCTTATTAGCTTTATTGGCCTTATTAGCCCTATTAGTCCTATTAGCCCAATAATCTTCTTTATCCTTGGCCCGCTACTGGGCCACTTCCTCCTCCGTTCTTTTTCTTATCCTCCTTTTTCTTATCCTTGTCTGCTTCCTCCTTCTTCCTCACCGTTTCGTAAGAGTTTGCGGCTAACTCTCGCTTCAATTCTCCGCCAGGCGTAAAGACGACACGAGGCTTAATGGTTGCGGTCTTAAACTCTTCTTCCTTTTCTGCCCCTTTGCTCGACAGCGTGACACGCATTGAGCCAAACTCGCCCAACTGAATACTGAAACCATCACGGAGATAATGGGGCAGACAATCGATAAAGTTATACAACACGTTCGACACATCGCCACGCGTCAAGGACGAACGCCCCGCAATATCACGTGCAATGTCGTCAAGCGACTTATGCCCAAGGTTAACAGGGTTAGCATAAAACTTCACTTCCTCCCGCTTCTGCGGATTTTTCTTTGGTACTAAACGAATTTTCATGATTCTTTCGACTTTAAATTATTAATACTATTGCTGTTTATCATAGCGTAGGGCAGCATCCCTCTGCAGCTATCTTTGTGCATCTTCATGCTGCCCCATTCTATTTTCTTGGTTTATTTCCTGCCTTTCATCGTCTCTTCTTTCCTCCTTCCTGCACCCCCTTCCCGCTAAATGCGTATTCCCTCGCTGCGCAATGCGCATCTACGTGCCGCCAGATACGGTGAGCGTTGCTGCTGAATACGGTGAGCGCTGCCGTTAGATACGCATCTAACAGCTGCGCAATGCGTATCTACGAGTAGCTAAATACGCATCCACCAACACGTAGATACGGTGAGCGCAGCAACGGAATACGCATTCAGCAGAAGCTCTGTCCGTTAGGCACTCCCTCCCCTTCGAGGAGGGCCCGAGGCGGGTTTTAACGCCGGTTCTTAAGGTGTCCCCTTTTAGAGGGCGACACCTGTAAAGGGGCAATCGCGAGAACTACTGAAACGCCTCCGCCCTGAAACCGGTGCTGCGGCCGTAGCCTTCCACGTAGACGTGACCATTGTAGAAGAGCAGGCGGTACGCGCTGCCACTGCTCCTTGGGTAAGCACTTGACGACCAATAGGAGCCGAAGCCGCCAACGAAGTTCAGCTGACCAGAGTCGTAGTAACCCAAGACGGGCAGGTAGAAATATTTATTTGCATCGGCTGCTGATGGAAGACCAGAGGTGATGCTACTGTTAGTGTTGTTATAATCCTTGTATGTTGTACGTAAGTCGGTTGTATTATCGGCGGATTTCTCTGTGTTGTAATGATTCTCTGCCTGCAACACAGCCTTCTTCTTAAACCACATACCACCTTTATATAAATGCCCCATCGTTGTCCATAACTCGTCATCGTCCCAACGTGGATCACCGTACATGCAGTACCAAGACATCTCGTTTGCGTTAGGAAGGTCTTTACATGAAGTGTGTGTTGCTGGGTTACTTATGCCAGAACCTGGGTAACTCACGTTGAAGTGACGAGGGTCAGCGTTGCTCTGGGCGTAATTTGAAGAACTGTTCCAATTTAGTGTTGGCTGACCTGTGTTTCCTGACAAGTGCTTTGTCCATTCGTAATCCTTCCAATATTGCTCCTGTGCATCCCACATGTAGTAATGGTCGCCGTCGTAATCGCGTACGTTAAGGTTAGCTGTCATATCGTAGTAAGTGTTAGAAGCATAAGCAGTAGCAGGAAGCGTCTTCGTAATAGTACCCTCTACGTTGGTAGCTTCGTCTTTTACCCAATAACGTACTTTTAACGTATGAGTTCCTGGTTTGATTACCATATAAGCACCGTTTGTACTTACGCTGGCTGAACTGTTACTTAGTGGGAAACCATTGGGATTAGTACTACTGCCGCTTGTAGTCAAGACGATTTGTTTGCTGCCTGTACCTGCTGAAGCGTCCAAAGCACCTGTTGTTGTATTGATGCTATATGTTTCGGCAATATCGTTGTCAGAAGTTACCTCCACCTTAGTTAAGTAACAGTTTTGCAGAATTGTGTTACTTGTGTAAGGCTGGAAGACAAGGTAAGCTGGCTGATGCTCTAATTCAAAAGCAAACTGTTGCTTGCCTATTACCTTGATTGCCGTAGCTGTACCATAGTCGCCTACTGTGCCGAAGTGCTCCGTATTGTCTGGAGCGGTCTGCGTCTGGTTAGCAGAGATAGTTACTTGGCTGCCATTACTATTCTTCCCCAAGTAATAAACCTTATAACTTGTGTGTTCTGTAAACTTGCCTGGTACTTTATACTTAAAAGAAGCTACCTTCTGAGTTGGAGCGTTCGTGCTCTTTCTCATTACGCCGTCGTCATCCTTAACGTAGATATAATCGCCTGCCTCCCAAGAGAAGTCGCTGCTGTTATAATCCAATGAGGTGCGAGTCTTTGCCTCATCGCCTGCAACGAAAGTTGTAAGGTTCTTATCGTTATCGCCCTCTTTATTGCTTGGGTTCTGTGCCACATCCTCCTTAGCACAAGATGCGAAAGTCAAGGCGATGCCGAACACGACAGCCAACGACTTTAGTTGCGATGTGAATGAATATTGTTTCATTGTTTTCTTCATCATTTATTCGTTTTATTTTGTTCTTTTAGTTAATAACTCCCTGTTAGTCTTCCCATGATGTTGGGGCTTCGTTTTCAAAGTCATCCTCATTCCATTGACTTGCCTTAGCAGCAGCTGGACCAGTAGCATGGATCGCCTTTTTGTGCTGACTGGGGAAGGACGTATCCATCAAATAAGTGGTTTCGCTTACGTGGACTATTTCACACTTTGGTGCAGAATAGTTCTTCTTTTGTTTCTTTTTCTCCATTGTTTTATCAATTAAAATAGTTATTATTTCGTGCTTAATTTCTTTTTATTTCGTTTACGTAGGGACACAAAAAAGCGAACAAAGGAAACTCCGAAAAGTCCTTTGTTTACAGGGATTGCACGGCACGCCTCGCGCGCGTATGCGAGAAGAAAAAAGTGGGGAGGTTAGGCCTGGCCTATATGAGAGAGAGAGAGAGAGAGAGAGAGAG
>NZ_JH114140.1:316659-362932 GCF_000224595.1 Prevotella sp. C561
AGAGAGAGAGAGAGAGTACAAAATTATTTTGGAACTACCAAATAATTTGCGATATTTTTTCTATCTTTCTTCGTTAAAGAATTTAATACAGCACAAATCGAGTCTACACCTTTATTTCCTAAGGTGCAAACTTTTGCTGAATTTATATTCTTTATGACTCTCATCGTTATTGCGAGTTAATTTTAATTTAACTGGGCGCAAAGGTAGTGAGAATATATGAAACAAACAAGGATATAGTAAAAAATATAAAAATTAATCGAATTACTTAGCCAATCTTTAACGTTAAGACCGTCGAACACATCGAGCAAAAGCAATATGCTAAGTAGGCCGTTTAGTAAAAACCGTCAAGCAAAGTATCTTGTCCTTGTAATTATCTAATGAACACATGCTGATAACAAAACTACATCAGAAAAGGCTCCTTACTTGCGTACTATCGACAATACTCGCAACGCTCAGCGCACATGGCTTTGTAAACATTAAACTAATTGGGAACAAGTCATTTAAGAGAAAGATTAAGCAAGCCATATAAAAGATTAGAAAACTCTATAGCAAGCTACATAAAAGAATAGAGAGCAATATAGCAAGCTACATAAAAGAATAGAGAGCAATATAGCAAGCTATATAAAAGAAAAGAAAGACGATATAAACACAAAAGACGGATGCACTTTTGCCGTGCATCCGTCTAATATATATAAGGTGTTACGATTTCTCTTAGAAGAAGAGGTAACGGTTGTCAACAACATTTGCTTTGAGGATAAGATCCTGCATGAAGTTGCTGATTAATTGCATATTCATCTGAGCAGTCTGCTGCATAACCATTGCTTCGTTATACTTAGAGCCAGCACGCATAACCTTCTTCACTACTTGGAACACATAGACACCAGCATTACCCTTAACAGGAGCCTTAGAGAACTTACCAGCAGCTGTTCCTGCAACCGCACCAGAGAGGGCAGGCTCAACAGAACCAGTAGCCTGAACGAAGGCTGGAGCAGAGAATGTAATTTGATTAACCGTAGAAACCTTAGCACCCTTTGACTGAGCCGCAGCAATAGAGTTGACACCCTTCAATTTTGCCATGAGCATCTCGGCCTTCTTGTCCTTCATTACTTCACGCTTGAGAACCTCTTTAACCTGTGCATCATCCCAAGGACGATAACCCTGTGGGTGAACAGCTGTCAAAGCAACTACTAAGAGATGGTCATTATCGCCACACTCGTAGAGTGGAGAAATCTCACCCTGCTTAGCACTAAAGAGCCACTTAAGTGCATCATGTGTACCTTGAATACCACCAACATAATGCTCAGCAGTAGAAAGGTCGTTAAGCGACTGTACACGATAGCCAGACTTAGAAGCATTCTTCTCAAGTTCAGCAATAGAAGAGCTCTTAGCAACAAACTCAGAGAACTTATTATAAGCATTGCTGCGTGTATCCTTAGAGAAGTCAATAGGCTTCTTGATAATAGCAGCAGTTGTCTTAGTTGTGAAAGCTTTCTTGTCAAGAACCTGCAAAATAACATTACCCTGTGTGAGCGCAAGGTTCTGAGTGGCATTCACCTCACCATTAAGCAAAGCATTAACAAAAGTACGATTATCAACACTCATAGTTGGTGCCATCTCATACTGCTGACCAGTAAACCAAGCCTTCTCACCCGTCTGACCGTAACGCTTAGCGAGAGCTTCAAAGTCAGCACCGCCAGCCAAAGCCTTCTGAATAGAGTCAGCCTTTGCACGTGCCTCATCAGGAGTTGCAGCGCCAACACTAATCTGACGGAACTGTACTGAGTCAGGCAACTGTGCCTTTGAGAATACACGAATAACATTCAACGTATTGTCCTGACTATTCTCGAACACACCAGTTGTACCCACAGAAAGAGAATCAATCTTTGAAGCAATATCAGGATACTGCTGGTAAGCCTTACTACTTACAGGAAGACCAAGATAAGAAATCTCAGAACCACTCTTACTGATAACACCAGAAGGATCGGTAGCTGTTGCAAGCTGATGTTGGAAATCATTCATCTCCTTAGCAACCACCTTACGGTCGGCAGCGCTTGCCTTAATCTGATAGTCAACAAACTTAATGTCGCGCGTCTCAACACTCTGACGGAAAGCAGGCTTGAGTTCGTCGTACTTAGCCTTTAAGTCATCATCTGAAATCTTAACGTCAGCATCCTTCACAGAGCTATAAGCTAAAGAAGCAAGCTGAATCTGACTCTCCTCATTGTTGTCCTTGAAAGCCATCGTAGCTTCAGCCTTATTAGAGAGAACACAACTTGCGAGTAAAGCCTGATACTTCTGACCAAGCAATTGTGTACGTAAGTTCTTCTCTACGAAGAGCCAATAGTCATAGACAGCCTGCATCTGATCAAGCTCTGGAGACTTAGCTGCCTTGGCCTTATTATAACTATCAAAGAATTGCTTGAGTGCATTAACGTCGAAACGACCAGTCTGCTGGTTAACAAATGGTGTCTGCGTCAACACTGGGTTCGTACCCTCACTCAATACGTTTTCAATTTCCTTCTCCGTAACAGTGAGACCAACCTTCTTTGCATCAGCCTCAAGTACACGACTGCTTACCAACTGCTGCCATACTTGGTCCTTTACCTGGTTAAGCTCTTGTTCAGAGAGGTTATCACGTTGCATGGTAAACTTAATTGCTGACTGATATTCATCAAACAACTTCTGGTACTCCTGGACGCTAATATTCTCGCCCAAAATCTTACCAATTTGCTGATGCGACTCACCCTTCATACCTTCACATGAGCGGGCCGCATCTCCAGCCAAGAATGCAATCAAGGCAAGACTGATAGCACCTACCAGTATAGCCCCTTTGCTTCTAATTTTTCCTAATACTGCCATTTTAGATTTATTATTTGATTTTAATTATTCTATTCAGTATGACAAATTGCGCACAAAAATACAAAAAAATGGGCAAGTATCATAATTTTTCTTTTAGAAATTACTCTGTATCATTGACTTTTAGCCGTACGAGTTCTATTTTAGTCATCGTCTTTTTGATTATCTTAAACTCATATTGACCAACTGTAACAACTTCGTTCAGTTTCGGGAAACTTTGATAGACATGCAACAGTAAACCGCCAACAGTCATGTAATTGTCGCTTTCTGGTAAATCAAGATTGAACATCTCATTTACCTTATCTATCTCTAAACGTGCCGAAAGAACATATTCTTTATCGTTTATCTGCTTAGCAATATACTTTGTATTATCGTGTTCGTCTTCTATTTCACCAAAGATTTCCTCAACGATATCCTCTAATGACACAATACCGCTGGTACCACCGAACTCATCAACAACTACACCTAAACTCTTCTTTTGAAGTAGGAAAACTTGCATCAGCTTCTGCGCTGCCATCGTCTCCGGAACAAACGGCAACTGACGGATATGGTCTTTCCAATTCTTTGGCGAACGGAACATCTCAGAGGAATGAATATATCCCTTTATGTGATCAATATCTCCTTCGTAGACAATAATCTTAGAGTTACCACTCTCGATGAACATCTGCTGCAATTCTTCCAAGCTACAACTCTCTTCGACAGCTTTAATCTCTGTACGAGGAACCATACAATCACGCACCTTCGTGTCTTGAAAGTCCAAAGCATTTTGGAATATCTTTACTTCATCTTCGATATCGTCTTCGTTCTTAGCATTCTCTATTGTACTCTGCACAAGATGGTCGAGGTCAACCTTCGTAAACGTACCATCGTTCTCTTCCTCATCTATTTTTACACCGACCAAACGCAGAAGAACACGAGCAAGGAAGGTCGCAAAACGACTAATAGGCCAAAGGATAATAAAAAAGATATACGCCAAAGGAGCAAAGAACGTAAGTAGTCGGTTCGGATTGCTCTTAAATAAAGTCTTTGGCAAGAACTCACCTGTAAAAAGAATGACAAGTGTAGATAATAACGTATCCAACACCACGCGTGTAGCCGAGTCAAACGAAGCAAATAGCGTAGTATCGAAGATTTGCGCAAAGAAGATACCATAGATAACAAGTACTATATTGTTACCTACAAGCATAGTAGACACAAAGCCGTTTGGATTGTTGTAATAGATGGTCAAACACTTCTGTGCAATACCGTCCTTCTCCTTATCCATCTCGGCAAGAAGACGATTACTCGAAACGAAAGCAATCTCCATTCCTGAGAAGAAAGCGGAGAGTGCCATCGTAATGATTATTCCTATGATTAAATCTATATCCAATTTCTATAATTATTGTTTAACTACTGGACCTTTCATATTGTCAACGTGCGTGGTATCCATTGGTGCAAAAGGAGGAGCAGCAGGCGACATCATATCCTTATCTGAGAATATACCCCACCCTTTCGTCTGACGTATTTCATAATTCGTCATCTGTTCATCGCTATGGAACCAATTACCTTCTAACTCCTTATCAGGCGTTTTAAGATGAGAATAGGTGTACGACCACATTTCATGATTCCTCTCATCCCAGTATAATTCATTACTATAAAAAGACAATCCCTGCGCTGTCAGGATTCTGACACGTCCATGAAGTTGCCAACGACGGTCTCTATCGGAATAGACAGCACTGTCACATTGGATATAACCTACCACATGCTTCTTCAAATCAAACTGTGTTAGTAGGATTCCTTTATTGAAAGTCCAACGTGAAGAGTTATCTTTATTCTGATTAATATCCCATTGTTCAGTAACAATACGATACTTGATTACGCCCGAGTCAGAAATGAGCGTATTGACACCATACGTCGTCATAACCGGCACCGAGTCACGGTCATGAATAGCAGGAGCTGTATGCTCATGCTCCTCTGAACAGGAGACTATGGCACAGCTCGCCGTAAGTAATACCAAACATATTATAAGAGAATAAAGGCTTGAACGCATATTATTCTACCTTGAACTTAGCAAACCAACGCTCATTGAAGGTCAGACCAACGTTGATACGGAATGTATTTTCCTTTATCAGACCTGTCGCACTCTGGTTTACCCACTCTGCACTAATATTCAACATACTACGATTATTATAGGCATTCATGATAGGAATACCTACACCAAGGCTTGCTGATAATTCACGTGGACCGTCTTGTCCATTTATCTTCAAGTATGGACTTGCATAGCTGAAGCCAGCACGATAGTGCATACGACTAAAGAAACCACGATAACGTTCGCCCTTGCAATAATCACCACCAAGCGTCAACTTGTGACGATCATTAAACTGTCCATCAACAAGACTATAGCTTGTCGTACCATTAACAGTATTGAGTTGTGGGTATCTAATCTTAGCCCACTTCTGCAATTGATAGTCAACACCGAACTTTAGACGATTGTTATGATTAAACATCAAACCAACACCGAACGTATGTGGGAGTTCAAAAGCCTTTGAAACAACATAACGTGTTGTATCCGAAACGCTTGTCTGCGAGTTAGTTGATATCAAATCACACTCTGGTTCTGCGTTTAACGTGTGTCCAAGAGAATAGGCTAAACCCAAGGTCAACTCATTCTTTCTGTCAATAGGATAAGTATATTGCACACCAAAGTCGGCCTTATAACTCTTCACCTGCGCTGTATAGTTCTTAGAAAGGGTATTTACGTAACTATCACTATATGAATTAGTAGAATTACGATTTAGTGTTCCCCACAAATAAGCTATGTTCGCACCAAAAGAGAAGCCCTTGAATGGCTCCCAACCCGCACCCAAGTAAACGAGATGCAAACCACCATTACCACTATACGTATTAGAATAGGTGGCATTAGGAGACGATGTACTTGGGAAAGCATTTACATTCTGCGTGTTACTAAAGTTGTAACCCACATTTGTATAAGGTAAGAGACCAAAGCTCACACCCACGTGCTTAAACGCTCTAAACGATGCAACAACATATTCAATATCAGCATTCTGGGCATTGATCTTCTTTCCCTTCTCTTCAAAATTAGTCAACTGAAGACTTACACCAGCATCGAAGATAAACGAAAGAGAGTCAACTGAAGCGTATGAAGCAGGGTTCATGTAGTTAACCTGGCTGTGCTCATGAAAGCCGTACGCCAGTCCGTTCATTCCACGATTAAAACTTGTTGCCTGAGAAGCCAAAGCGCCTAATCCATACTGGCTATATGGAGAGTTCGTACCACTTTGAGCTGACACTTGTAAAGCAAGTCCTACAAGGAATGCTGTAGCAATTATCTTTTTCATTCGCTTTCTTTTTCTTATTCTGACGATATGTCTTAACGATATATTGGCGCAAAGTTATTAAAAAAAATCTATATTGCAGAAAAACAATAAAGGATTTTGAATTTTAATAGTAATGTTCAATAAATATTTCCAATACAAAAGTTATGATTTCTTACCTTCGTTAGTCGGAGACGCACTAAACGTTTGTAGTGGTAAAGCCTACCGAATGAAGTCGAATATAAAAGCTCATATAACGAAATAAGTTTTATTTTTATTTGCTGTCACTTTTAACATTTAATGTTAATCCATTGTATTATAAGCAATTAAGCACACATTTAAGATGACAGAAATGACAGGAAAATTGATTTTAAGAAATTCGTCTCTTACGAGCAAGTAATTTAGATATGTTTGAAAAGGCAAGGGTTATCACTGATCGATAAGAAAGAATGGAACCGAATGTAGATTATAAGGTTACTGCTTTCATAAACTGCTAACAAAAGTTTATGGGCGCTCTACGACTCAAAGAGACCACAGCCCAAACAGCGTCTTTTCATACATAGCGAGAGTACTCGAAGAACCATTAAGCCTAAAAAAGTACAACGTAATATCACTCATCTTAGCTTTAATTTCTGTGATGTTTCGTGCCAGAAAAGACCTTTGTAAAGCTACGCCTATAAGCAAGATTTCTGTGTTGTTCTGCGATAAATATTCATCGAATTATTCAAATTAGGCTACCGAGGGGAACGAAGAAATACTCAACATAATCTTTATAAATGTAAGGATATTTCAATAATCACACCCTACAGATTCGGAGAAGAGGGTAGGAATGGAATGAGAAGATGCTCTTCAACATCGAAGAAAACGCCCTTCTTGCACGTTAAAGACGCCCTTCTTGGAGCAAGAAAGGCATCTTCTCAAACGCTACTTATAATATCCTGATTATATGAATGTTATAAACTTATCCTAAAGAAAAGATATACCAATCCTTTGAAGATACTTAAACCTCTCCCATGTAATCATTTTTTACAATCAAACAAATATCTTTGAAATAGGAAGTGATTACTGAAAATACTCTATGATAAAAGCAACAAATGCAGTAATACACATTCATCTCTCACGGAGTTACGCTGAATTTTGCACACAAGCAGAGGCCAAAGAGAATAATGAGGATTGTTTGAAAGACTGTAAAAATGTCGACTGAACATTACAGAAGACAAGCTGCTTAATAAGTTTTATTAGTCAACAATAATTTTTAATAAGCTTTCTTTGTGCTCTCATGCTTTTTTAGTAACTTTGCGACGGAAATGAAGAAGGGATTACTATATATTGTCTTGACTGCTCTCTTGTCTGTCGTTAATATTACGGCAGGAGCTCAGTCTATGAATAATAACGATAGTATTCAAATATCCCTCCTAACTTGTTCGCCTGGAAAAGAGGTTTGGGCGCAATATGGACACACCGCCATTCGCTATTATGACAAGGGGAAAGGATTAGACTTGGCCATTAACTATGGTATATTCTCCCTTGATCAAACCTACTTTATTCCTCGTTTTGTACTTGGAATGACCGACTATCGCATGGGCATACAGGCCATGGATGATTTCCTCGCACAATATAGTTACGAGGGACGAGGCGTTGTAGAGCAGGTTCTAAACTTATCACCTAAGGACAAGGACGTTATCTATGAGGCTTTACAGGAGAACATGAAGCCAGAGAATGTGGTTTATCGTTACAACTACTTCTTTGACAACTGCACTACAAGGGCCCGTGACATGATAGTCAACCATCTGCATGGAAGGGTCGTTTATCCGCCAGCTAAACCAGATGCAACGTTCCGTTCTATGATACATGAATGGAACTATAAAGATAAGTGGTCACAGTTTGGGGAAGACCTCCTACTGGGTGTGAATGCTGACCGTAAGACAACAAAGTCTGAACAGCAGTTTCTACCAGAGAACTTAAGGCTTGATTTCGATAAAGCAACCTATAACGGGAAGCCTTTAGTAAAGCAAACTAACGAACTATTGCCAGCTGAGACAACAGAGGCAGAGCCTTCGTCACTACTCTCTCCAATCTTTGTTGCATTTCTTTTTGCAACCATCAGCATCATAATAACGCTCTTTAGCTATCGAAAACAGCGTGTTTACTGGCTTTGGGATGCCGTTTTAATGCTAACATCAGGGCTTATTGGTATTATTCTCTTTATAATGATATTCTCACAACACCCGTGTGTTAGTTTGAATTTCATCATCTTCTTCTTCAATCCTTTACCTTTGCTCTTTCTTTATCCTACCGTTAAAAGGAAGAAAACATTGTGGTGGAAGATATGGGGAATACTTATTATAATAGGACTTCTCGGACGTTTTATCCAAGAAATACCCGTTCCAATAATAATTGTGGCATCATTCTTGCTATTACACTGCATAGTACATTTACGAATTAGCAAATCGGTTACTACCGTGAAGTAATTCAAAGAGATAAAAGATAATGAATAAATACATCACCGCTTTACTTGTCGTTCTTGCGACAACAGGAGTAGAAGCACAGAGCTATCAGTCTGTGCTAAAGATAGCATTGGGTGATGTTAACATCGAAGACCTCTGTCATCAACAAGCATTTAAGGGCGTTGAACAAGATATATTGTCTGTTCTTGAGGCCTTTAAGCAGATTAAGAAGGACGAAGAAATAGAACCTGCACAAAACAAAGCAGTATTTGTTGCAGACTTATATGACAACTATCCTACTGATTTCAAAGCTAAATCAAATAACTACCAAAAGTTAGAACAATTCCTTCCAAACCCTTCGTCGAGGAGTGGAATTAAGATTCGTGCCCCCAATCTATATTCTTTATCGTAACAAGCAACTATTTAATATTAGCTTGCTTGGAATTAGTAATATAATAAGAGGTGGTAACTACCTCACGTATAAATAAACAAACGATTTAGAATAAATGAATTTCAATAAGATATTAAAGGCAATTTTTGGAGATAAATCAACACGTGATATGAAGCTTATTCAGCCTTACGTTGACAAGGTTAAGGCTGCATATCCAGAGATAAAAGCACTTAGCAATGATGAATTGCGCGCCAAAACAAAGGAGATACAACAGTATGTTCAGGACGCAGGTAAGGAACAACGAGAGAAGATGGCAGAACTTCGTGCAACGATCGAAGCGACACCTCTTGAAGAGCGTGAGGCTATCTTCAATCAAATAGATAAACTTGATAAAGAGGCTTTGGACAATTATGAGAAAGCACTCGACGAGGTTATGCCTGTTGCCTTCTCTATTGTTAAAGATACCGCACGCCGTTTCTCAGAGAATGAAGAGACAATTGTCACCGCTACAGACTTCGATCGCGAGTTGGCAGCCGACCCTTCAAAGGACTTTATTACCATTGATGGCGATAAAGCTATCTACCATAATCACTGGACAGCAGGTGGTAATGACTTGAAATGGGAGATGGTTCACTACGATGTACAGATATTTGGTGGTACCGTTCTACATCAAGGTAAGATTGCTGAGATGGCTACAGGTGAGGGTAAAACGCTTGTTGCTACCCTACCAGTATTCCTGAATGCCCTCACAGGAAACGGTGTTCACGTCGTGACAGTCAATGACTATTTGGCAAAGCGTGACTCTGAATGGATGGGACCACTCTATATGTTCAATGGTCTTTCAGTTGACTGTATCGATAAGCACCAACCTAACTCGCCTGCTCGTCGTAAGGCTTATCAAGCTGATATCACCTTCGGTACTAACAACGAGTTCGGTTTCGACTATTTACGTGACAATATGGCAGTGTCACCAGCAGACCTTGTACAACGCCAGCACAACTATGCTATCGTCGATGAGGTCGACTCTGTGCTGATTGACGACGCTCGTACACCACTTATTATCAGTGGTCCTGTACCAAAGGGTGACGTTCAGATGTTCGAAGAATTCCAACCATTGGTTCAGAGTCTGTATGAGGTTCAGCGCAAGCAAGCTACTGAGCTTCTTTCTGAAGCACGCCATAAGTTGGCTGAAGCACAGAAGAATGCTAACAACAAAGAGACTTTCCAGAAATTACAAGAGGAAGGTTTCCTTGCCCTCTATCGCTCATTTAAGGCACTGCCAAAGAACAAGGCTCTCATTAAATACCTCTCTGAAGAAGGTATCAAGGCTGGTATGCTGAAGACAGAGGAGTATTACATGGCTAATAACAACCGCGAAATGCCAAAGGCTATTGAGCCTCTCTACTTCGTAACAGACGAGAAGATGAATTCATGCGACCTTACTGATAAGGGTACTGCATGGTTGGCTAATCAGGTTAAGGACGATCAGCTCTTCGTCTTACCAGATATTACAACAGAGCTTTCCGCACTTGAGAAGCAGAAAGATGACCACGTTATTGATGAGCAGACATACATCGAAAGAAAAGATGCAATGATGGCTCACTATGGTGTTCAGAGTGAGCGTGTACACACCTTACAGCAACTTCTGAAGGCTTACACCATGTTCAATAAGGACGATGAGTATGTTGTCTTGAACGGTGAGGTTAAGATTGTCGACGAGCAGACGGGTCGTATCATGGAAGGTCGTCGTTGGAGCGATGGCTTACACCAAGCTGTTGAGGCCAAAGAGCACGTAAAGGTGGAGGCTGCAACACAGACTTTTGCTACCATCACCTTACAGAACTACTTCCGTATGTATCACAAGCTTGCAGGTATGACGGGTACTGCTTCAACCGAGGCGGGCGAGTTCTGGGATATCTATAAGCTCGATGTTGTAGAGATACCTACGAACCGTCCTATCCAACGTAAGGATATGGAAGACCGTGTTTATAAGACTGCACGTGAGAAATATGCGGCTGTCATCGACGAGGTTGAGACTATGAGAAATCAAGGCCGCCCATGTCTTGTGGGTACAACATCCGTTGAGATTAGTGAACTCTTAAGTAAGATGCTTAACATGCGTAAGATTCCTCACCAGGTATTGAATGCAAAGCAGCACCTTAAGGAGGCTCAGATCGTAGCTGAGGCTGGTCGTTCTGTAGACGGACTCGGTGCTGTGACCATCGCAACTAACATGGCTGGCCGTGGTACCGACATCAAACTCACGCAGGAAGTTAAGGATGCTGGTGGTCTTGCAATCATTGGTACTGAACGTCACGAAAGCCGCCGTGTAGACCGTCAGTTGCGTGGTCGTGCTGGTCGTCAAGGCGACCCTGGCTCATCAGTGTTCTATGTCTCACTTGAAGACAAGCTGATGCGCCTCTTCGGTTCAGAGCGTATTGCTAAGGTAATGGACCGCCTCGGCTTTGAAGATGGTGAACGTATTGAGAGTTCAATGATATCTAATAGTATCGAGCGTGCCCAGAAGAAGGTTGAAGAAAACAACTTCGGTATCCGTAAGCGTCTGTTGGAATACGATGACGTCATGAACAAGCAGCGTACGGTTATCTATGAGAAGCGTCGTCACGCATTGATGGGTGAGCGTATTGGTATGGATATTTCTAATATCATCTGGGACCGTTGTGTAAGCATTATCGAGCGCAATGACTACGAAGGATGCAAAGAAGAGTTCTTGAAAGTACTTGCAATGGAATGCCCATTCACCGAAGAGGAGCT
The DNA here is from genome assembly GCF_000224595.1 of Prevotella sp. C561. Taxonomy (NCBI): domain Bacteria; kingdom Pseudomonadati; phylum Bacteroidota; class Bacteroidia; order Bacteroidales; family Prevotellaceae; genus Prevotella; species Prevotella sp. C561. The sequence continues at coordinate 328,443 of NZ_JH114140.1, forward strand.
TGCTGCAGGTCATACTGAAGAACTTGCTGAACGCAGTTTCCAAGCTGCTATGGACGCCTTCACACGTAAGACTGAGCGTATCCAAACTGTTGCATGGCCTATTATTAAAGAGGTGTATGAGAACCAAGGGGCAATGTACGAGCGTATCATGGTTCCTATCACAGATGGACAACGTGTCTACAACATTCCTTGTGACTTAAAAGAAGCCTACGAGAGCGAAGCTAAATCGGTTGTTAAACAATTTGAGAAGGTAATCCTCCTCCATATCATCGACGATGATTGGAAAGAGAACCTACGTCAGTTAGACGACCTACGTCACTCTGTTCAGAATGCATCTTACGAGCAGAAGGACCCATTACTCATCTTTAAGCTGGAGAGTGTAAAGCTGTGGGACAACATGATTGACGATATGAACAACCGTACGGCAAGTGTTCTTATGCGCGGTCAGATACCTGAGATGCAGCCTGCTGAGGATATTCAGGAAGCTGCTCCAGAGCAACATAGCCAGCAGTACAAGGAGGAGAAGGTTGAACTTAACGACCCTAATCAGGTTGCTGCAGCTCAGCATGACACCCGCGAAGGGGCACAAGAAGTGAACCACACGCCATATCGTGCTGACAAGATGCCTCGTCCTAACGACCCATGCCCATGTGGTAGCGGTAAGAAATTCAAGAATTGCCATGGTCGCGATATTCGTTAATAACCTTATAAAGACTTTCGGGGATAAGACAGCTGTGTCTATCCCCGAATTTTGTTTCCCTTCTAACGAGATTATTGGACTTGTTGGGAATAATGGTGCTGGTAAGACTACACTCTTCCGACTGATTCTGAACCTCATAAAAGCCGATAGCGGTGAGGTTAATTTCTGTCTTTCGGATGAGACAAACAATCAGCGTGAAGACAAACTTAGCCTTAGTAGCACAAGAGTCTCTCATCTTGAAGAGTCATGGAAGAACTATGTCTCTGCCTATCTCGATGAGAGTTTCCTTATTGATTTCCTTACGCCAAGAGAGTTCTTCACCTTTATTGGTAAAGTCAATGACATCGAGGAAGGAAGATTAGAAGAAAGAATAAAGTCGTTCTCTCCCTTTCTTAGTGAAGATATCCTTAACGGGAAAACCTATATTCGGGAGCTTTCTGCAGGCAACAAACAGAAGGTTGGTATTGCTGCTACCCTCCTTCACTGTCCTAAATTTGTAATTCTTGACGAACCATTCAACTTCCTTGACCCCAGTAGTCAGAACCAACTAAAGGACTTACTGTCTAAGTATAGACAACAACATCAGGCTTCTATTCTCATTTCCAGCCATAACCTACACCACACAACGGATATTAGTGACAGAATAGTACTGATGGAGAGGGGAGCAATCGTTAAAGACATAGATAAGATAAACGAAACAACAATAAAAGAATTAGAGAATTACTTCTTATAGAAATGGCTTCTATAAGAGGTAAAAACCATATAATCTGTAAAACATTTTCAACCCTACTCTATCACAGAACATGCCCTATTGCCTTCTAAAAGACGCCTAACAAGCTTGAAGAACATGCCTCTCTTGCGTGTTGTTAACGCCCTTCTTGCACCTAATTAGGCCTCTTCTTCAAACGTTATCATAACTTATTGGTTATCTGCTTGTTGTGGGGTTACATTTTACTCATATCTATCATTTAACTACATGATATTTTGATGATTAAATGTAATTATTTTTCTTTTCTTAAATTACAGTGTTTTTCAAGGCTATTAGTCATACCGATTGTAGTGTATTAACATGAGAAATATAGCAAACTATTGGTATCTAATAAGACTTCTCCATACAAGTTAGATAGACAAGTATAGCTTACTATACCTTATTATAATGACTTTCTGCACGCTTCTACCTTTGTTCAACTGCTGTTTTAAGCATTAACACACGTCGCATAAATAGTAACCACGATCGTGATATATCATTGAGAGCCAAGAAGTTCGTAAGTAATAAGACTATGTACAACCCATGTTAGTATGGCTCAACAGGTTAAACAGTGTTCTTTCCCAAAACAAATGCCATATAGTTCAAGACTGAGTAGTTCTATAGAAAGGCTTAATCCTTATTCAAGTTTTCGGAGAATCACACCCTACAACATATCCATTGATTTCAAACACCTTATATCAATTAAACACAACAACGTTGTAAACTATTACAAAAAATATTATTTATAACAATTCCAATAATACCTACATGTTATGAAGGTAAAACCCAATAAGGTAGATAACGTTTCTCATTAAAGGCAAAGAATATCCACAATTTTAGGTATTGTCAATTCTTTCATAATATTATAACTTTGCATACAAATTATAAATATCTAAATAATAACTCTAATGAGGAAGTTTACATCAGGTATTATTTTAGCTACACTATTATCAAGTGCAGCCGTAGCACAAGCACAAGTAAACGCAGCTGACTCTGTAATGAACCATGCCAAGGGAAATAAACTAAGCCTTGGTGGATATGGCGAAGCTGCTTATTCACGTAACTTTTATAGTGATAACGGAAATCGTTATACGACACCTGGCCTTTACAAGAAGGACCCAAGTCATGGAAGATTTGATATTCCACATGCCGTTATCTACCTTGGTTACGATTTCGGGAAGGGATGGTCATTAGGTTCTGAGATTGAGTTTGAACATGGCGGGTCTGGTTCTGCTATCGAATACGAGGCAGATGAGGCTATTGAGTTCGAACATGAAACGGAGAAAGGTGGCGAGGTTGAACTCGAACAGTTCTGGTTGCAGAAATCATTTAGCAAAGCTTTCAATATCCGTGCTGGTCATATCGTTGTGCCATTCGGCTTAGTGAACGCTCATCATGAGCCATTAAATTTCTTCACTGTCTATCGTCCTGAGGGAGAGAACACTATCCTCCCAAGTACATGGCATCAGACAGGTATTTCCTTCTGGGGTAGGACAGGCGACTTTAGCTACGTCGCACAGATGATTGCTGGATTGGATGCTTATCATTTCAGTCGCGCCAATTGGATTCAGAAAGGTACGTCAAATCCATTCGAGTTTGAGGTTGCTAATAAGTATGGTTTCCTCGCTCGCGTAGACAACTACACTATCCCTGGCTTACGCATTGGTGTTAGTGCTTATGCAGGACAGGCTATGCACAACAACGTTCCACATGATAGTGAGAAGGGAGAGAAGAAGAAGATTAAGGGTAATGTTTATCTTGGTAGCTTAGACTTCACCTATAATAAATATAACTGGATTGCAAGAGGTAACATTGACTATGGTTATGTAAGTAATGCGAAACAGATTTCTCAGCTCTCATACCCTAATGTTCAGTATGTTAAACCATACGAGTCAGGTAATGGTAAATACTTCGGAAGTCATGCAATGGCTATGATGTTTGAGGTAGGTTATGATATTTTCTCCCAGATACACAAGTTGCGTGAGGACAATCAGAAGCTCTATGTCTTCGGACATATCGAACACTATGACTCTTACATCCATGCGACAACCAAGCAGTGGACTAATAGAACCGTTCTTGCAACTGGTATCAACTATTACCCTATCCCACAGATTGCAATCAAGGCAGAGTACAACTACCGCAATCTGAAGAAGGGTTACAACGATGAACCTTCTATTAACATCGGTATAGCTTACGAAGGTTTCTTTCTCTAAAAAGCAAAGAATAAAGATTGTATAACCATAATTAAAAAGGGATTATAATGAAAAAAGTAACAAAACTTGCTATGTTCCTCCTTGCAGGAACATTAGCTACAGGCTTCGTATCATGTAGTAGTGATGATGATGAAGTTATTAACACAACAATTCTTACACCTGAACAGCAATCTGCTTTAAGCCAGGCTGAAAGCGAAAGTAGCGCAAACGCTAACAAAACAGAGATGGGTAGGGTTGTTGCAAACTACATTAATGAAGTTGTTAAACCTACATATTTAGATTTAGCAGAGAAGTCTGACATTCTTTACAAGGCTTGCCAGAATCTTTATGAGAAGCGTAAAGCAGGTACTTTGACCCAGAATGACATCGATGCAGCTTGTGAGGCTTTCAAAGGAGCACGTCGAGATTGGGAGCAGAGTGAGTCTTTCCTCTATGGTGCTGCTTCTGACAATGAGATCGACCCACATATCGACTCATGGCCACTCGACCATGACCAGTTGACAAGAGCATTGAATGATGCAAACGTTATTGCCGGTATCAATGGTGAGAACCCAGCCAAGTATGTTTATGACAACAATGGTAACTTCGACTCTGTGTTAGGTTTCCACGGATTGGAGTTTGTTCTCTTCCGTAATGGTAAGAACCGTACTGTAGCAGATTTCAATGCTGAGAAAGAGACAGAACAAGGCCTTACAAGCGTAAGTACAGTGAACGAAGCAGCCTTTGCAGCAGCTGTTGCTGGTGACCTCCGTAACATGACTTACCTCTTGGAATATGGTTGGTTAGGTACAAGTATACCAACTTCTCACGTGAACCAGCTTGCTGATGCAATGTGGGTAGTTAATGGAACACGCCACAAAGGACTTTCTCCAAAGTTGATTCCATACCGTGATTACTCACAGTTCGCCACTACTGAGAATGGTATGTTTGCTTCATGGCATGAGACACTGAACAATATATTCATTGGCGGATGCTCTGGTATCTGCGAAGAAGTTGCTTCACAAAAACTTGGTCAGGCTTATCGTAAGGCTACAGGCACTGGTACTCAAGACGACGCAGCTAACTACATCGAGTCACCATATAGTAAGCGTTCATTCCAAGACTACCAGGATAACATCTATTCTATCAAGAATTCACTCTATGGCGTACGTGGTACAGAGAATATCTCTACCCCAGCTAAATACTCTATCATGAACTTCTTGAAGAATAACAACTATCCTAAGTACAATGAATTGAACAATGCTCTTAACGAGGCAATCGCTGCCTTGGAGACAGCTAAGAAGAGTGGCATTGCTTTCATTGACCAACCAGGTAATCCACAGGTTAAGACTTGCATTGATAAGGTTGATGCCTTGAATGAAGCACTTAATACTGCTGGTACATGGATAAACCAACAGACAGACAAGTAATCCAACTCTTGCAAATCTGAAAAGCAAATATAAATAATAAACGTAGCTTTGTCTTCTTTAGGACAAGGCTACGTTTCAAACGTAAATTTAACTATAAAACATTATGAGACACAACAGCTATAGCAAATACTTACTTGCTGGAGCACTCTTATGTGCATTTGCTGCATGTTCTGACGACAATGTTACGCCAGACAATCCACAGCAACCATCAGAACCTGAGACAAAGTACATTGGTCAGGCTGTAGGTAATTTCTCTGCAGACGAATGGTACCCAGGTGGCAAACTTGGTACAACAGAGAACACCGCAGCAGGTGGTTATGAGGACAACACACCAGCTATCGACGAACAAGGACTAACCGATCTCTTCAACCAAGGAGATATGATGGCAAGTGCTAAGTACACCCTCAGCACCGAACCATACAAAGGTTGGGGCCCTGTTGCATCCCGTCGTTCATGCGAGTATTGCCACTCTGGAGGTTATGCTCACGGTCATAGCCGCAATGACATGGAGCCAGTAAAGGGCAACGGATACATCGTTTCTGTTTATACACCTGATGCTCCAGGCAGCAACAATGGTACTCCTATCAATCAGCTCACAACCTTCACGATGTTGCAAGCCGTCGAGCCGTTCTTGCCTCCTGTTGATCCGAAGCAAATACACATCACATGGCATGACGTAACATCTATGCCAAGTGGATTACCAATGCAGTTCCCTGATGGTGAGAAGTTTAATCTTCGTTATCCATCAGTATCTATTCCACAGTCAGCATTCAACACTGACCCAGTACCAAGCAATTATGAAGTACGCTTGATAGCATCTTGTAACTTCCAAGGACTTGGTTTGATTGATGCTATCTCTAATGAAGACTTGGAGAAACAATACAAGGCAGAGGGACGCTTTGTAGAGTTGAACCCAGAGTTCTGGGACAATACAACAAAGCAGTTGAAGCCTGAGGCTTGGGCAGAAGATGCTTTTGGCAATAAGTTCGTAAAGCGTTTCAACTACGACCTACTCGATGGTTGTCTTGAGAACGACGTTGCTCTTTGGGACGAGTTGAATATTCTTCGTTCAGACATCAAGCACATCTGTTCTACAGAACCATGGGCAAAAGCAATGTCAGAGAACGAGAACGTGATTAGTTACATCCAACAGCATGGTAGTAATCCAAACTCTTACGTACATCCATACTACAACGATGGAACTCGTGAAGGTATCAAGAAGGCTGTTCGTTATTTGCTTTCACCAAGCGACAACGTAAACCTCTACAACAATCCTTACTTCAACTTCAAACCAGAGGTGAGCGATGATGCCTATCACGCATTCATGGTATGGCATAGAGGTATCGCTGTTCCACGTGCAAGAAACTTGAACGACAAGGACGTACAGCGTGGTAAGGAACTCTTCACTGGAGAGTTAGGTTGTGCACACTGTCACAAGGCCTCTTGGACAACAGGTGCTGATAACCACGGTTCTTCAGTAATCCTTGGCAACAAGCAGTTGCCTAAGTATGCTAATCAGAAGATTTATCCATACTCTGACTTCATCCAGCATAAGCTCGACATGAAGAACGACATCCATGGCTCATGGTGCCGCACTACTCCACTGTGGGGCCGAGGTCTTTCACTAATTAACTCTGGTGTAGAAGACCGTCTACACGATGCTCGTGCTCGTAATGAGATTGAGGCAATCATGTGGCACGCTTATAGCAAGAACAGCCAGGCTTATAACGCAGCTATCAAGTTCTACAACTTGCCAAAGAAAGATAGAGACGCTGTAGTTAAGTTCATACGTTCTATCTAACAAACGATTATTTACAAAAACAAAGACAAGAAGAAGATGCAGTCTACAAAGGCTCATCTTCTTCTTTATCATCTAACAAATGCGAACAAAAAAGACACTTGAGATTGTTTATATACTCCTTATCATAGTGATGGCTACGGGGACAATCATAGGGAAATACACGAGCCTTGATTATGTTTCAGACAATATCTTCGGTTCATGGTGGTTCTGTTTACTATGGGCCATGGGTACTGCTGCGGGCATAGTCTACTTCATCCAAAGAAAAGTTCGCCGTCCTATCATTATTCTTTTACATCTTTCTTTTGTCATCATCCTCCTTGGTGCATTGCTAACCCACCTTACTTCTCATAAAGGGATGGTTCATTTGCGACAAGGAAAGGTTGTCAACACCTATACCACAAAGGATGGGAATGAAGCCGAGCTACCTTTCAGTATTCTATTGAATAAGTTCAACGTCACTTATCATGCAGGTAACATGGCAGCTATGGATTATGCTTCAATCATCACAATCATCGAGAATAGTAAGAAAGAACAATATCAAGTCTCTATGAATAACATCTATTCAGGATATGGGACACGCCTCTATCAGAGTAGTTACGACGAAGATTTGAAGGGTAGCTATCTGTCTGTCAATTCCGACCCATACGGTATCCCAGTAACTTATCTTGGCTATGCCCTACTCTTTTTTGGCCTTATCGCAATGCTTATTGAGCCTAAGGGCAACTTCCGTCGATTGCTTAGAAAGAAAGCGGTAGTGATAGTCATGCTTATGATGGGATATTCTGTAGCAAATGCGCAGCCCTCATTACCACGACAGACGGCCGATGAGTTTGGTAAGATACTCATTGTATATAACGGACGAATATGTCCTATGGAAACCTACGCCATAGACTTTACAAAGAAACTCTATGGCAAAAAGACTTACAAAGACTTTACTCCTACTCAAGTTCTGACAGGCTTTATGTTCTGGGGAAAAGAGTGGATGAGAGAGCCTATCCTAAGACTAAAAGGCTCCGAACTACGCGACAAACTGAACTTAGAAGAGTATGTTTCACCAATGAGTCTATTTGGCCAACAAGGCTATATCCTCGGTCCTTACCTCCAAGAAGCACGTAGTCAAGAGAATGACAACGTAGCAAGACAGCTATTGGATACCGACGATAAGATGATGCTACTCATGGAGCTTATGCAAGGAAACACGTTGCGTGTATTCCCTTATATGTCTAAGCAGGGTACTGTCGATTGGTTCTCACCACATGACAAATACCCTAAGAGCATGAATAAGGCACAACAGCAATATATGCGTTCTATCCTTCCTTTAGCAGGACAATTGGCCAGACAGGGGAAAACAGATATGGTGAACGAACTCATACAGAAGCTGAGAAAATATCAATACACCTATGGTGGCAACACTATCCCTTCTAACACGGCCATTAGAGCAGAACGGATTTACAACCAATACCCGTTTGCAACCATCCTTTTTATCGTTAACTTAACAGCTGGTCTACTGTCTATTCTGTTCATAACAAGGAAGAAACGCTACAGATGTTTCACTGGATTGATGGCACTCTCATGGTGTGTTCTCACCTTCACATTGGCCCTTCGGTGGATTATTAATGGTACTATCCCGCTTGCCAACGGCTATGAAACAATGCTCTTGTTATCATGGTTAATCATGATTGTGTCTATTCTGACAACAAGAAAGTTACAACTTATGACGACATTCGGACTTATCATGAGTGGATTTATGCTTCTTGTGAGCCACCTCGGAGAGATGGATCCAAGTATTACACCACGTATGCCTGTATTAAATAGTCCGTTGTTAAGTATCCATGTGAGTATTATCATGATGTCATACGCACTACTCTCTCTCACGTTTATTAGTGCAATAACCTATTTCTTCACCCGCAACAGTAAGAGAGAAAGCGTCATATCAGTCAACAAACAACTGACCGACTTGTCGCAAATATTCCTTTATCCTGCTATCACAACATTAGGATTAGGCATCTTTATAGGTGCTATCTGGGCAAATATCAGTTGGGGAACTTATTGGGGGTGGGACCCTAAGGAGACTTGGGCACTGATTACTTTCTTAATCTATGCGATACCACTTCACACCAACTCATTGCCTGCGTTAAGGAAACCTGAGAAATATCATTTCTTTATGCTACTGTCTTTTCTTAGCATCCTAATGACCTACTTCGGTGTTAACTACATTCTGGGTGGTATGCATTCGTATGCTTAAATGACTTAATAAAGTCATAATAGGCAGATTGAAAGGCATCTCACAAATACGTATAACAAAGAGACAAGTTTTATCATTATATCCTTTATAAGGAGTGTACTATCTTTAGTATGCTCCTTTTTTCGTGCTTTATACATGAGTAATAATATCTTTTGTCTGCTTCAAGCAGCCTATTAAAATTAGAAACAGCATTGTTTTTCGCATTCACACAGCCTATCGAGCGATGTAGCTATTGCCCCTTATTTTCTTAGCGTCTACTCTCTATTTTTTTGTGGAGCTATTCCAACAATCACTCTCCTCCTATTCTGACAAGTGGGGAGATGAAGACAACCTACATCCGAGTGCTTCCTACATGCACAAATCAGTGTTTATCTGTGAGAAAGGAATACACCCCACTACATTAGCCAACCTACTCATCCATGCAATATCAGTTAACACTCTGTATACAAGGAGAATTAATAACGTTGTAAAAAATCATTACATAAAGTTGAGTTAAACGCCCTCAAAACAAGTATAAATCATCTCTTAAAGTAGACATCATAACCATCAATAAATCAACCAATTACATATTGCATTAAAGAAGATGCCTTTCTTGCTTCAAGAAGGGCGTCTTCTGCATCCAAGAAGGGCATGTTCTTGAACGTAGAAGGGCGTTTTCTTTAAGCATGAAGAGCATATATTAGATTCAAGAAGGGCGAAAATTATTGACAAACAGATAAGGGATTAAGGCTGGAAAGATATCATAGTGGCTAAGACAACACCTTCTATACGTTAAGAAAGAACAATGAGGAGTAGTCGTCAATATGAGGTATTGACTAATTAAATATCGAAGGTAGCACCTTCACGAGTAAGATAACTATTTGGAAAAATCTCCTTTGCCTCCTCTAACAACTGTGATTCGTTATTATAACGGGCTGAGAAATGACCTAAAAGCAGTTTTCCGACTGAGGCATCACGAGCCACTTTTGCAGCGTCTTGAGATGTACTATGCCAATAGAGCCGTGCACGCTCGGCATCTTCGGCGGAGTATGTACTTTCATGATAGAGCGTAGAAACACCTTTCACAAGCTCGTGTAGTGTTTTTATATAACGTGTATCAGAGCAGTAAGCATAGCTGCGAGCTGGTTCGGCAGGGGTTGTCAGCCGACTATTAGCTATCACTTCTCCCTCCGGAGTCACCCAATCAGCTCCCGCCTTAATATTGTTTATCTGGCTAATCGGTATCTTGTAGAAGTCTATCATATCACGACGAATATGTGGGAGGATAGGCTTTTCACGAAATAAATAGCCACAACAATCAATGCGATGTTGCAAAGGAATGGTCTCAACCGTCAGACTTCTATCTTCATAAACCACCTTATTTTGCGTTGTATCGACAGCATGAAATACCACCTTAAACTCTAATCCTTGACAGAAGAAACTCAGTGTTTGGTCGAGAATAGGCTCGAAGGCAGCTGGAGCATAGATGTGTAAAGGAGCCGTTCGACCTGTCATACCGAAGGTGGAAATCATTCCTGGCAGACCAAAACAGTGATCTCCATGCAGATGACTGATGAAGACTGCGATAATCTTAGAGAAGTGTATGCGCGATCTACGTAGTTGTATCTGTGTTCCCTCACCGCAGTCAATCATAAAGAGCTTCTCTCTAAGCTCTACTATCTGGGAAGAAGCATTATGCTGTAAGGTTGGTAACGCACTACCACAACCAAGGATATGTACTTTAAATGGCTCCATAATAAAACTCATCAAACACCCTTCATCTCCCACTCGAACATGAGAAGGGGATGAAGAGAAACACTATTATAATCGTCTTAAACAATCACTTGAAGGAAACAAAGCTAAGTACTTACTTCCCTCTTGTGAACACAAACAAGCCTGACTTGTTCTCTAATGACAAAGAGTCAGCGCCAAGACTTTCGATATCAAACGTATCTTTAGACAGAACCAACTTACCATTCCATATCTTCCAGGCTGTCCAAGGATTCTTTTCAGACTGAAGACTCGATGTTACCGTTCCATCTTCTTTAATCTCAAAGTTACGATCAAGGCTGGTCCAATTGCCTAACAATGTCGTTAAGTTGATTGCTGAGCGCATGAAATGGTCGCCATATTCCTTATAGCCAATGATAGCAAAGCGGTCACCATCAATCTTTCCGCCCTTAACAACCTCGAAAGTATCGTTCGGATTAACAAGGTACTCCAATGTATCACCATGGTCTGTAAGTAGGACAATAGAGTTCATTCCACCCTCAACCATAATACCATAGACCGTACTGTCACCCGTAGAAACAGAATCACCAGCTGCCTCAACCTCAGACAAAACAGACTTTGGTTTGTTATCCTTGCATGAGAAAGCCATCACAAGGATAAACAAAGACATGATAAAATAAAAGGTTTTTCTCATAATTATATCTTATTTATAGCTTAAATCCGTAGCTGTTCTACTTGTTGAGAGCCTTTGCTTCTTCCCATAACTCGTCCATCTCTGCAAGCGTTAAGTCTTTTATCATAACTCCCTTAGCCTTAGCAGCTTCCTCAATGTAGTTAAATCGTTTAATAAACTTCTGATTGGTAAACTCAAGCGCATTGTCGGGATTGATATGATAGAGGCGCGCGGCGTTGATAAGCGAGAATAGGAAGTCGCCAAACTCCTCGGTCGAACGATGCTTATCTCCTCTCTTTAACTCCTCTTTCAGCTCTCCTAACTCTTCATAAACCTTATCCCAGACCTGCTCTTTCTCCTCCCAATCAAAGCCAACATTGCGTGCCTTGTCTTGAATACGATAAGCTTTAATGAGGCTGGGCAGCGAGTCTGGCACCCCAGAAAGCACAGAGGTGTTACCATCACGTTCACGTTGTTTACGCTGTTCCCAAGTAGTCTCCACCTGAGGCGCAGTAGTAGGCGCATCCGCTTGTGAGCCTTCACTATTTTGCAAAACCTCATCCTTGTAGACAACCTGCCCAGTAGTATTTACGACCATGTCCGGACGTGACACGCTCCAACCCGTCCAATCGATGAAATCATGCCTAAACATGAGCTTATCAGATTGCGCATTACAAACATCAGCAACGTCGAATTCGGCCTTTTCCTCACCTAAAGTTGAATAGAAGATAACATGCTCCATGATGTCTCCAAGCTCTTTACAGATATTCTTCGAGTCGTTTTTTAAGAGCGCATCAGCCAACTCAAACGTCTCTTCTATTGTGTTAGGACGAAGACTTTCATTCGTCTGTTTACTATCCCATGGACACTCTTTACGGAGTCTTTCCTGAACGTCTAAAAGTCGTGCAAAGGCTTTCAGTTTCTCTTCTTTAGTATGCAATGTCTTGATGTTTAAAGTTAAACATAAACGTTAAAGTACTTATCAACGTACTATTATTGCTGCAAAGATACGCTTTTTAGGCGGATTTTTTGTACATTTGCACCGTTAATTTAATGATAATAAAGAAATAATAATATACGAAACAATGGAATTAGCAAGCAAGTACGACCCACAGATAGTGGAGTCTAAATGGTACCAGTACTGGCTGGACAACAAGCTTTTCAGTTCTAAGCCAGATGGCCGTGAGCCTTACACCGTGGTTATCCCACCACCAAACGTTACAGGTGTGCTCCACATGGGACACATGCTTAACAACACGATACAGGACATCTTGGTAAGACGTGCACGCATGGAAGGTAAGAATGCATGCTGGGTACCAGGCACCGACCACGCAAGTATTGCTACAGAAGCAAAGGTTGTGAACCGTCTCGCAGAGCAAGGTATAAAGAAGACCGACCTCACCCGTGAGCAATTCCTCGAACATGCATGGGATTGGACACACGAGCATGGAGGCATCATCCTCAAGCAGTTGCGTCGACTTGGTTGCTCATGTGATTGGGACCGCACGGCCTTCACGATGGATGACACTCGTAGTAAGAGTGTTATCAAAGTATTCTGCGACCTCTATAAGAAGGGTTATATCTATCGTGGTGTACGAATGGTTAACTGGGACCCACAGGCCCAGACGGCCCTTTCTGATGAAGAGGTAATCTACAAGGATGAACACTCTAAGCTCTATCACCTTAAGTATTATGTTGCAAAAGAAGACCAAGCTAAGGTTGAGCGCAAGGACGAAGGCAATGTAATACACAAGGATGATAAGGGTTACTATGCCGTTGTAGCAACCACTCGACCAGAGACTATCATGGGCGATTCAGCTATGTGTATCAATCCAGAGGACGTTAAGAACACATGGTTGAAGAGTCTTCATGTTATCGTTCCATTGGTAAATCGTGTCATCCCAGTCATCGAAGACACCTATGTAGACATCCAGTTCGGTACGGGTTGTTTGAAGGTTACACCTGCACATGACGTTAACGACCATGCACTTGGATTGAAACACGGATTGGAAATAATTGATATTTTCAACGATAATGGTACGATCTCTGAGGCAGCTGGTCTTTATGTTGGTCAGGATCGTATGGATGTACGTAAGCAGATAGCAAAGGACTTGGAGGCAGCAGGGCTGATGGAGAAGGTTGAAGACTATGATAATAAGGTCGGATACTCAGAGCGTACGCACGTACCTATCGAGCCAAAGCTCTCTACACAATGGTTCTTAAAGATGCAGCACTTTGCTGACATTGCCCTTGGACCAGTTATGGACGATGATATAGAGTTCTATCCAAAGAAGTACAAGAACACTTATCGCCACTGGTTAGAGAACATCAAGGACTGGTGTATCAGTCGTCAGCTATGGTGGGGACACCGTATTCCAGCTTACTACTTCAAGGACACTGAGGGTAAGAACGCTACTGTTGTGGCAGAAACGGCTGAGGAAGCATTGAAGTTAGCACAGGAGATTAATCCTTCCATCACATCATCTGACCTCGAACAAGAGAGCGACTGTATGGATACATGGTTCTCAAGCTGGTTGTGGCCAATCTCTGTATTCGATGGAATCAATAACCCTAACAACGAAGAAATCAACTACTACTACCCTACCAGCGACCTTGTTACGGGGCCAGACATCATCTTCTTCTGGGTAGCACGTATGATTATGGCAGGCTATGAGTATCGTGGCAAGTTCCCATTCAAGCATGTTTACTTCACAGGTATAGTACGAGATAAACTCGGCCGAAAGATGAGTAAGAGTCTTGGCAACTCTCCTGACCCTATCATGTTGATAGAGAAGTATGGTGCTGATGGTGTTCGTATGGGTATGATGTTGTCTGCTCCTGCAGGCAACGACATCCTCTTCGACGAGACTCTCTGTGAGCAAGGTCGTAACTTCAACAATAAGATTTGGAATGCTTTCCGCCTCGTTCAAGGTTGGGAAACAGCCGATGCTGAACAGCCATTAGCCAACAAGATTGCCGTTGAATGGTTTGATGCAAAGTTGAAGGAAGTGAACGCTGAGATGAATGAACAGTTCAAGAGCTATCGCATCTCAGAAGCTTTAATGACTGTTTACCGCCTCTTCTGGGATGAATTCTCAAGTTGGTACTTAGAGATGATCAAGCCTGAATACGGCAAGCCAATCGATAAGACCACCTATCAAGCTACTCTTAAGTTCTTCGATACACTGTTGAAGATGCTCCATCCATTCATGCCTTTCATCGCAGAAGAGCTTTGGCAACACATCTACGACCGTAAAGACGGAGAGAGCATCATGCGTGATGAACTCAAACTTGACGTTCCAAGCAAGGAAGAGTTGGCACTTATCGAGTCCATCGAACAGGTTAAAGCAATCGTCAGCGGCGTGAGAACGGTACGTAATCAGAAGAACATCGCACCAAAGGTAGAGTTAGAACTGGACGTAATCGACCAGAACAATTATGAAGCTTATAACAGTGTTATCATCAAGATGGCTAACTTAAAGGCTATCGAGGTAGTAACTGAGAAGCGTGGTGACGCATCTGGTTTCATGGTAGGAACCGACAGCTTCGCAGTACCAGTGGGCGACTTGATTGACGTTGCGGCCGAGATTGAGAAGCAGGAGAAGGAACTCAAGCATCTTGAAGGCTTCCTCATAGGTATCAAGAAGAAGCTCTCTAACGAGAAGTTCGTGGCCAATGCGCCAGAAGCAGTTATTGAACGCGAGCGTAAGAAGCAGAGCGATTCTGAAGAGAAGATTGCCGCTTTGAAGGCAAGTCTTGAGGAATTGAGAAAGAAGTAATCGCTATCTCTTTGGCTAATGCACCCATTAGCCAAAGCGTTTTAGTAAGTATAAAAATAAAGAGGAATGCCTTTGCGTTCCTCTTTATTTGTTTCTATTCATAATCATCTACCACATTATTAATAAAATCCATCATAGGCTTACCCGTCTTGCAGATGTGTTTCAATTGTTCAACCCATCCATCTCCCTCGAAGAAGTCATCAGGCACAGACACCCAACAGCAGTAGTCCTTCATTCGAAGATACTGAAGATACTCATAGTCCTTGGGGAATCCCTTTGGAACAGTCTTCAAGGCAGCAAGTCCAAAACCCTTCTCACTAACCTTATCGTCCGTCCACTCGCCCTCATTGGGTCGTCCGAACAAATTGACAAAGCCCTCATTCTCAACGTCCTTACGCCATTCATCAATATTCGCCATGATCTCATTGCGGCATGACGTCAGTATGTTTGTAGGCAACCAATAGCAACCTACAGCTATCAAGCAGTTCCCAGGCTGAAGATGTAGATAGTAACCACCTCGCAATGCCTTTCTACCACGTGCACAGATGTATGCACCTAAATGGCGTTTATACGGACTTTTATCGGGTGAGAAACGTACATCACGATAGAAACGATAGGTGCAATCCTTTGCTGTCAGGTGTGAAACCTCTTCATCAAAGGTTGCCAAACAAGCTATAACTTTGTCGACTCCCTGTTCAAAGTCGGCTTTTACAGCGTCATACTCAGCCTTATGTTCTTGAAACCACTGCCTATTGTTGTTCGCAGCAATACCTTTCAAGAAATGCATTATCTTCTTTGTATTCATATTCTTCTTATATTATATCCTTTTAATCCTTTACCTTTTTAAGTCTTCTTACAGCTTACTATTCTCCAATAACTTAGGACACATGTCATCAAAGGGGCAATGTTCGCAATCGGGCTTCGCACTCTTACAGACATAACGTCCATGCAGTAATATCCAATGATGAGCATCCGTAACCTCCTCAGTAGGGATATTCTTCATCAGATAGTCTTCAACTTTTCGAGGCGTATTTGCCGTTGAGGGTACCAAGCCCAAGCGGTGACTGACACGATAAACATGCGTATCGACAGCCAATGTAGGCTTACCAAACCACACAGCTTGTATGACATTTGCCGTCTTACGACCTACTCCTGGCAGCGTAATGAGTGCGTTTGGGTCAGAAGGAACCTCACCTCCAAACTTCTCTACCAGCATCTTTGACATCTCAACCAAGTGCTTTGCCTTTGAATTAGGGTAAGAAACACTCTTCACATAATCAAATATTTCATCCGAGGTGGCCGTTGCCATTGTCTTTGCATCAGGATAATGGCGGAACAATTCGGGTGTAATTGCATTAATACGCTTATCCGTACACTGTGCAGAAAGGAGTGTCGCACAAAGCAATTGGAATGCTGAACCGAAATTAAGCTCCGTTGACACGTGTCCAACATGCTTACGGAAATAATTCAGTGCATAGTCGTATCTTTCTTTTCTTGTCATCTTGTTCTTATTAACTTTATACAGCTATATTTACTGCAAAGTTACTGAAAACTTAGAGATAATTTGGTTCTTTACGAAACTTAATGTACTTTTGCATCAGAAATAAAAAACTATTTAATTATGACAACTCCAATGATAGGATTGATTGCACTGCTTATCATCGCACTGATTGGCTGGGTAATCGCAGAACTTAAGGATAAGTGCGTTACGTTCGAACACTCTGAAGAAGAGGCAGAAGGCGAGGAAGAGATGAAAGAAGCCTACGAAGCACATGGTGGAAGAGAGCTAAATCTGAAAGACTTGCTTGCACATAACAGTACAAACGGCTACAAGTCTATCTAAGATTAAATAGCATATACCATAACTAACGGGAATGATATCGTTGTATCATTCCCGTTTTCTTTGTTTTATAACCTGTCCTATAAAATCGACATAAAGAAACTTTACCACAATAGACTACATGCTTCATTGAATTGAAAATATCTTACATTCAAGATAGGAAACGCCCCCTTTACTACCACACTATATCGAGTAAAATCATCACCATAATCATCAATGAATCAAACAGTTGTGATTAGCATTAAAGAAGACGCCTAACTACATTAAAGAAGGGCGTTAACTACATGCAAGAAAACGCCCTTCTTCATCATTGCAAAGGCCTAATTGAAACACTGTCGGGCCTCATCTCATTTCGAGTCGATGATTTTATTTTACAAAAACTGATTTTACTATTATATGAAAACCATCTTATAACCTACCAACACTATGACACACTCTCTATCAAGAGCCATATATTAAGAAAGGTGACAATACCTGCTAATGAGTAAAGGAAACACATGTTCAACTTGCTATTAGCGTACTTACCCATCACTCTCTTAGAGGATGTCAAGCCTACTTGTAGGAAGACTGTGAACGGAAGTTGTACTGATAGAAACATCTGAGAGATGATTAATCCCTTAAAATGGGTCGCCGATAAAGAATATCATGAGGAGGGCTACACCCAACGAGAGGACTATCCCGACAATGGAGTGCGTATCCTTCGCATTATATGACTCTCCAAAAAGACCTGAAAAGATACTACCTGCAGCCATACCGCTGGTTATCGTACTTGATATACCAGCCAGAAGTAAGGCGATAGCAAAGATGTTTGCAGCATTGTTACCCAACAGTGGCTGTAGCATCGCTTGTGCTTGAGAAAGTTCATCGACGTGCTGACCATGTGAGAAGAACGTACTCGCTGCCAAAAGAATCATCGCTGAGTTAATTGCCCAGCCCACTATCATAGAGAAAAGAGTGTCGACAAACTCAAACCTCAACATGTGACGAATGCGCTCATCACCCTTCAAATGAATCTCACGGCTCTGTACTATCTCTGAATGAAGGAACAAGTTATGGGGCATGACAACGGCTCCTAACACACTCATAATAATCAAAAGCGACCCCTGAGGGACGGTTGGTACGAATGCTCCCTCTATGGCTGCAGGCCAATGAATGTCTACCAAAAAGAGCTCATAGACAAAGGACAAGCCTATCATCGACACAAAACCAATGATGGCACGTTCCATCTTCTTATAGCTATTCGTAAACAACATGATTAATACAGCTACTGTTGTGAGGACCGAACCCGTAGGAATACTTATCCCAAAAAGCATCTGTAGGGCTATAGCACCACCCAATATCTCGGCCAAAGAGGTAGAGATACTGGCCAAAATGGCACTCACAATAATCGGACGACCAACCCATTTTGGGGCATACTTAACAGCGGCTTCGCTAAGGCAGAGACCAGTCACGATACCAAGATGGGCCACATTATGCTGTAAAGCAATCAGCATAATCGTTGAAAGGGTTACTACCCATAACAGTGCATACCCATACTCAGAGCCGGCTGCAAAGTTACTTGCCCAGTTACCAGGGTCAATAAACCCTACTGTCACTAACAGACCAGGGCCAATAAACTTAAATATATCTAAGGCTCCCAACACTCGTGGGTGGTCCTTACGACATAGTTCTTTTAATATATTCTTCATCTTTTCTTAGTTTGTATGCAAAGATACGATTTCTATATGACAATCTACAAGATACAAAGGAAATATTGAAAAAAATACAAGGGGGAATAAACAACTTTCAAAATGTGCGTTCACTAATATAATAAACATAAACAAAAGTCATTCTGTTACAGCCCAATAGCCAAGTAACAAAAGAATGAAATTAATCGTTAAAATGTGCTTTGAATGGTCTACTATACACCTACGTATAAAATAACAAACTGTTCGAATAAACTATAAAGAAAATTATAAGCGTAACTCTAAACAAGCTTAAACTTATAAACTTAATATTGTAAACATAATTAACAAGCTTCAAAACTACTAAAAACAAAAATGCCCTACGCTTCACAGCGATGGGCATTCAATCTCAATAGGTATTAGTTTCTTTAAGGTAAAAAGATTGTATTCAGGATAACGAATGCAAAGATAGAGCATTATTTTTATATGGGCAAACTTTTATGCAACTTTTTTATCAATAATGAAACATTTGTTATTGCACATATACTAAACGTACACATATAGCTTATTTACCTTTATTAAACATTAAAAAAAGGGTACAAGAAAAGCTTACATTTCGTTACTGAAACAACAATTAGGCTTTCAAAGCGTTACACAACAAAGAGTTTATAAACTTATTTTTTAACATCATTGCAGATTGAACACCATTATTTATAGTAAAGTGCATCATAAACGAGAAAAAATAAGTAACTTTGCAGCATAATAATAAATAGGAAAATATGACTACGATAGAGAACAACACCAATGAAGAAAAGCGTAGCTTGAGCTTCGTTGAACAGCTGGTAGAGGAAGACCTTGCTAAAGGTAAGAATGGTGGACGTATTCAGACTCGATTCCCGCCAGAGCCTAACGGCTATCTTCACATTGGTCATGCGAAAGCGATTTGCATGGACTTCGGTGTAGCAGAAAACTATAATGGTATTTGTAATCTCCGCTTTGATGATACTAATCCAAGCAAGGAGAATAATGAATATGTGGAGAATATCCTTCATGATATTAGCTGGCTTGGTTTCAAGTGGGGTAATATCTATTATGCAAGTGACTACTTCGAGAAGTTGTGGGATTTTGCTATTTGGATGATAAAGAAGGGCTTGGCATACGTTGACGAGCAGACTGCAGAACAGATTGCGACACAGAAAGGTACACCAACAACCCCTGGTACGGCATCACCTTACCGTGACCGTCCTATCGAGGAGAGCCTTGCACTGTTTGAACAAATGAATACTCCTGAGGCTGTGGAAGGAAGTATGGTGCTACGTGCTAAGCTTGATATGGCCAATCCTAACATGCACTTCCGTGATCCAATCATATATAGAATCATTCAAATACCACACCATCGTACAGGTACAAAATGGCATTGTTATCCAATGTATGACTTTGCACATGGTCAAAGCGACTACTTTGAAGGTGTCACCCACTCTATCTGTACACTTGAGTTCGTGCCTCACCGCCCTCTTTACGATAAGTTTATTGATTTCTTAAAGGAGAGCGATGGCACTGATGATAACTTATCTGATAACCGTCCACGACAGATAGAGTTCAACCGCTTAAACCTTACTTATACAGTAATGTCTAAGCGTAAGCTCCATACATTAGTAGATGAGAACTTCGTTAAGGGATGGGATGATCCACGTATGCCGACCCTCTGTGGTATGCGTCGTCGTGGTTATTCACCAGAGTCTATACGCAACTTCATTGACTCTATCGGCTACACCAAATTTGATGCCCTCAATGACGTTGCATTGTTAGAGGCTGCTGTACGTGACGACTTAAATAAGAAGGCTACCCGTGTTAGTGCTGTTCTCGACCCTGTAAAACTCGTTATTACCAACTATCCAGAGGGTAAGACCGAAGAAATGGAGGCTATCAACAACCCTGAGAATGAGGCGGATGGTTCACATACCATCACTTTCTCAAAGAATCTATGGATTGAACGCGCTGACTTTATGGAGGATGCTCCAAAGAAGTTCTTCCGTATGACACCTGGTAAAGAGGTCAGACTGAAGAATGCATACATCGTTAAATGTACCGGTTGTACCAAGGATGCAGAGGGAAACATCGTTGAGATACAAGCAGAATACGATGCAGACAGTAAGAGCGGTATGCAAGGTGCTGACCGCAAGGTGAAAGGTACACTTCATTGGGTTAGTGCTGACCACTGCTTAAAAGCTGAGGTTCGCGAATACGACCGTCTGTTCAATATAGAAAACCCATCTGCTGATGAGCGTGACTTCCGTGAGCTTCTTAACCCAGAGAGCCTTACCGTGCGCACAGAATGCTATGTTGAGCAGTATCTCTCAGAGAAGAAACCAGGCGACTACTTGCAGTTCCAGCGCACAGGATACTTTATGCTCGACCCAGACACAACGCCTGATCACCTCGTGTTCAACAAGACTGTCGGCTTGAAAGATACTTGGGCAAAAAAGGCTAAAGCATAACTAAAGGAAATTAAGAGTTGGATATATACTATCAAAGTGATAAGTTCAAGCAGTTGCTTCGTAGGTATGAAGACCTGCAGAAAAATATTAGCAGTGAGTTCCTCGACCCCGAGGAACTAACTGATATTGCGGAGTTCTTTCATTATATGGGTGATGATCAAGAGGCTATGGAGGCTATAGACATGGCCATTAAAATAGACCCTCTTGCCGTTATCCCACGTACCTTTAAAGCACGTATGGCACTACTGTGCGACAAGGACCCACAACTCGCAAACAAGATAGCAGAGACGATTATTGACAAGAACGACCCTGACTACGAATACCTTAAGGCTGAGATAATGATCGTTGACAATAAGGTTGCTGATGCTGATAGCTTCCTTAAGAATGTTTATGACGATATTATAGACCCTGAGGAGAGAGCAGGTATGGCCCTTGATGTCGCTGCCCTCTTCTCTGACTATGAGGAGATGGAGTATGCAGAGACGTGGTTGAACCGTTCAAATAAGACTGAAGAGAACGATTACAAAGAGATTCGTGCACACATCCTCAAGAGCCGTGGAGAGTATAAAGAGAGTGAGTTGATTTTGAACGAATTACTTGATAGCAATCCTTACTCAGGTCCTTACTGGAATCAACTGGCACAGAGTCAACTATTAAGGAACGACATCAATGAGGCTATTACCTCAAGTGAGTACTCAATAGCCATAAATCCTGAAGATGAGGAGGCCATCTTGAATAAAGCAAATGGGCTCTTTGCGCTTGGTAACTATGAGGAAGCTCTGAAGTACTTCGAGCGTTATAAGAAACTAAGTCATGAACAGGATAAATCGTTAGTAGACATCTCTATTGGGCATATATACCTCTCACAAAGGGATATACACAATGCTCAACAACATTTTCAGATGGCTTTAGAGGAGGCACCAGATAAGAATATGGCAATCATCCAAATGGGGTGTTCAAGCTTTGACAATGGTTATATAGAATATGCCTACCATCTCTTTAGCACCCTTTTACCAAGTTTAGGGGATGATTGGGACATTGGCTATGGCTTTCTTGCACGCTGTTGCTATGAATTAAAGAAGAAGAGAGAGTTCAAGAAGTACCTGCGTCAAGCTGTAGAAAAGAACCCAGAAGAATGTATTGACGTACTTTCAGACCTCTATCCAGAAGGGACAAATCCGCAAGACTATCCCTCGTTTAATATTTTATAACCCATTAGAATAAAAGAAATAACATACTATTATGAGTTTTATCACATCCATGCTTGGTCATCTCAACTATGGCACCATCTTCGTCTTGATGCTTCTTGAAAGTACAGTTATCCCTGTTCCTTCAGAATTAGTTGTAGCTCCTGCGGCCTATCATGCCGCTGGAGGGAATCTTGATATGTGGTTGGTAATTCTTTTCTCCACCTTAGGAGCAGATGTAGGAGCTACTATAAACTATCTTGCCGGATGGTATCTTGGACGTCCAATTATCTATAAGTTTGCAAATAGTAAATGGGGACATTTATGCTTGTTGAACCAAGAGAAGGTTGAAAAAAGCGAGAGATACTTTGAGAAACATGGTATGGTTGCCACTATCACAGGCCGCCTCTTGCCAGGTATTCGCCATCTCATCTCTATTCCAGCAGGCTTATCAAGGATGAACTATTGGAAGTTCTTGCTCTACACTACCATTGGAGCGGGTGCATGGCACAGTATCCTTGCTCTTTTAGGACACTATATGCATGCCTTTGTACCCGAGGAGCAGCTCAATGAGAAAATCTTAGAGTACGGAGAATACATAAAGTTTGGCTTGATAATCTTAGTTATCATTGTTTGTCTTTACTTCCTTCTCAAATGGTATATCAAGAAGAAGAAGGCTGATAACAAGCAGGTTAAATAAGTAGAATGTGGTTTTATAGCATCAAATAAAAACTCTTTTTTTATGACATCAAACGAGAAATACATCGAAGAGATAGCCCATGAGCAACTCCTTTCAGATAAAGAAGAACAAGAGTTAGCCGAGAAGATAAAGATTGGGGACGCTATGGCCTTAGAGAAACTGACAAAGGCTAATTTGAAGTTTGTCGTCTCTTTGGCGCATCAATACCGTAACCGTGGATTGGGAGAAGACGACCTTATCAGCGAGGGAAATATCGGTATGATGTATGCAGCCCAACGGTTTGATGGTAAGAAGGGTGTGCGTTTTGTAGTCTTTGCGGCTCCTTACATCCGTAAGACAATGGAGGAAGCTATCAAGGAACAGTCTACACTATACAAGCTCCCTAAGAACGAGAAGAATAAATACGAGAAGATACGCTCACGAGCACTGTCTATTGACCAGCCAGTCCCCGTAGGAAGTAACAATAACTTTACTCTTCAACACATCCTTGAGAACGAGAATGCCAAGCAAACAGACGACCAGCTTAATCAAGATATCCTTAGTAATGAGATACAAAAAGGGTTGGATGTACTCGACGAGCGTGAGAAACGCATCATTACTTATATCTATGGACTAACTGGGTCACACTACACAATGGCAGAGATTGCCGAAGAGATGGGCCTAAAACGTGAACGTGTACGACAGATAAGAGACAAGGCTTTACGCAAGCTACATAAGAAGATGAAGTAAGAACGGTATTAGACACATAGCTGTCAACGAATAACAACCGTACGAAACCAGTCTCTTAAGACTCCACCATACTGGTCTTGACTATCCGCACAAAGCACAATAACTTGGCTTCCGTCCATTAGGCGGGGGCCAAGACACATCCCTTCATAATTCGCAAGGTTCTGATGAAACAAACTTAAAGAGGTCTTCCACGTTGCAATCAACACTTTCTTCATATAAGGACTACCGGTATCAAGCACTTTATCTTGGCTGATAGTCATTGATTGAATAGGGTCTACACAATATATCTTATTGGCCACATACGATCCAAACTTACTTGGTGTAACTAAGAACTCACGCTCTAAAACAAGCAAACATCCATTATCTAATGCCGCCATAGCAGGTACTCCCATTGCATAATTAGCTGCAGAAGGATGATTATCAGGCGCATCCATCAAATAAGCATACTGTTCTTTAGCAACGAAACTATCATCAAAGCTCTGAAAGCGAAGCCTATTCTTCACTTGATTCTTTGCATCAGCTTGCTTGCCATCAGGCCTCAACGTACTCTCAGAAGTTGTCCAAAAGCGATGGGTATGAGCGTTATAAGTTAATGCTTCAAAGCTATATGCAGGCGTAGCAGTACTAAACACAGAAGGTATAAACAATCTCCTACCCGTCTGCTTACCATTAAGTCCATATTCCAAAACCGTATTATCTGCTTCACGAGATATCCATAACGTACTATCCTTTGGGAAGAAAGCAATCCCCTCCTCGTCTTTATTCACCTCACCCGACGAACGGAAGCCCTCATTAACAATATCTTTAATATCACCACTAACAGTATCTATCGGTATACGAAAGACGAAAAAGCCACTTTCTGAAGCCTTATCAGAAACAACAGCATAGTGGTCTCCACCCAACCATGTCAGTCCGCTATAGTTTCCCTTAGGTACTGTTCGCTGGAAATAATGCTGTGGATTGACTCTTACAAGCCGTGGAACCTGTGCAAAGACAGTAAAGGGAAAACATAAAACAAAGCTTATAATGTACCTAAACTTTAGTATCATACTCATAAATATATATTTTTAAGTTACCTGACAAATACTCTTTTATAAACCAATCATTAAAGGTCTATTATATAGGATAAGGACTAATAGGCTCTATCCGTCCCTCACCTTTCTATGTGAAGAACCTCCTTATAAGAGGAATACATAAGCTTATCATCACATTATATAACGACTGAATAAAATCAACCAAATGATAGACACAATCTTACAACAGCCCTTTAATGAATAAAGTCCATAATGATAACGTTCAGAATTAACCTACTATAATAAAAAAGATATGCGTAGGACCAGTTTATAAAACTCGTACCTACGCAAACTATTCATGCTCAATAGAAATCAAATCTGTAAAAGATATGCTCGAACTCTGACCTTATCTCCCTTTCCTTGAACAATAGAAAGGAACACAAATGAGCCTATCCCTCTCCTGTGAACTGCTTTAGACGCTGCTCTTCTGACAAACGACAAATAAGTAGTTTACCCTCTTGTTCAGCAACAATATAACCATCAAGGCCTTGAATAACAACTTTTCTCTCTTCCGTTGTATGTACTATACAATTCTTACTATCAAAGAGATGGACATCAGTTCCTATAACAGCATTACCATAGATATCATGCTTCGACTGTGCAAGTAACGAACCCCAAGTACCTAAATCACTCCATCCAAAGTCAGCAGGACACACGAATATCTCTTCAGCCTTCTCCATAATAGCATAGTCAACAGAGATATTCTCACATTCAGGATAGACCTCATCGATAACACGCTGTTCGTCAGGTGTATCCAAGATGTCCATAACCCGCTCGAATATTCTTGCTATACTTGGCTGATAAATACGGAAGGCATTAACAATAGTCGAAGCACTCCAGATAAAGATACCAGCATTCCAAAAGAAGTTACTTTGCTTAATATACTGTTCAGCAGTCTCTAAGTCAGGCTTTTCACGGAACTGATCAACACGGTAAATCTCACGGTTACGGGCAGAGGCAGTGGACAAGTCGGCTTGTATATAGCCATAGCCCGTCTCAGGACGAGTAGGTTTCATACCCAAGGTAACGACAGCATCCGTTTCAGCCGTGAACTTCAAGCAGTTAGAGACTACCCGTTTAAATTCATTCTCATTCGTTACGATATGATCACTTGGCGACACCACGATATTTGCCTTTGGGTTCTCTTTCTTGATACGCCAGCTCACGTATGCAATACAAGGAGCGGTATTGCGACGGCAAGGTTCGCTCAGAATATGGTTCAAAGGTATCTCTGGCAATTGTTCATGAACCAAAGACACATACTTCTGATTAGTAACAACCCACACATTGTCCGCTGAGACAACACCAGAAAAGCGGTCATACGTCAGCTGAATAAGCGTTCTTCCTACTCCTAAGACATCAATAAACTGTTTAGGACAGTCTGCAGTGCTCATCGGCCAGAACCTACCTCCTACTCCACCGGCCATGATTACGAGATGATTATCAGTTTGCGCCATAACTTATAAGCAATGAATTAATATGCTTGCAAATATACAAATAAAAATGAACAACGGCAATAATTAATGTAGCTTTTTATTTTTAGTACTGTTTATACGGATTTCTCGAAGCTACAAGGACATTTATTAGTCATCAAAGAGGCTCAGACTCTGATCTATAATGGGTTTTTCTTTATACACCTCTGGTTCATCATGGAATTGGAAAAGTAGCTGCTCAGATAGTTGATTATTAGCATTAAGTTTATAAACTCCTTTCTTATTCTTAGCTAAAAGAGCGTTCGCAGTCTTGCTATTCTTCAAAAGATACGATTGAACATACCTACGAACCTCGTCTTGATCGATAGGATTAAAAAACGAGTTACAAGCATTAAAAACATGACGGGAGATATTCTGTACAGAAAGTCCCTCGTCGCCTGCTTCAGCAAGAACCCGTAATATTTCCTTATCGTACTGCATAAAAAAAGGGAGCCTATACACTTATCATACAGACTCCCTCCTTTGTTATGATAATTACTCTAATTAAGCAAGAGTAACCTTGTCGTTTTCACCTTTCACTTTACCCTCCTTGAAGAGCCATCCAATACCAAGATAAGCCTCTTCAGAACTAATCTTTGCAGCCTTAACAATCTCTGCAACAGTCAAAGCCTTAGCCTCGGCAGCAAGAGCATTGTAAACATCACCGGCCTTAAAACCAACATTCTCTGCGTTAATAGCTACAACTGCTTTCTTTGCAGGGGCCTTCTTAGCAGGAGCTTTCTTTACTGCTTTAGGAGCAGACTTAACTTCTTTCTTTTCTGTCATAGTTATACACAATTAAAGTATTGTTCAAGCAATCGAATATTATCTAATTTGTTTTTATCTGCAACTATTACTTTTATAAACATTAAAAGAGATATTAATCATCTACTATTGAACGTTACTAATCATTTGCAAAAGTACATCAAATAATTCAAAGTATCAAATACTTACGACGAAAAGTAAAAGATTTTGAATGCTTTAGGACTCTCCCCTTGTTTTTTTTGATGTATATCAACCAAATAGGAGGATTAGTCCTTTAAGTCTAACTTAATCTCTAACTCGTCTAACTGTTTCTGGTCAATAAACGAAGGAGCATCCAACATGACATCACGTCCACTATTGTTCTTAGGGAACGCAATACAGTCACGGATTGAGTCAAGACCTGCCATGATACTTACAAAGCGGTCAAGACCGAAAGCAAGACCTGCATGAGGTGGCGCTCCATACTTGAAGGCATTCATCAAGAAGCCAAACTGTGCCTTAGCACTCTCTGGTGTGAAGCCGAGAACCTCAAACATTTTCTCTTGCAACTGCGTATCGTGAATACGAAGTGAGCCTCCACCAACTTCTATACCATTACATACAAAGTCGTAAGCCTTCGCACGTACTTGTTCTGGATGTTCGTCTAATAGGTGGATATCCTCTGGGTGTGGCATCGTGAATGGATGGTGTGTTGCCATCAATCGCTGCTCTTCATCACTCCACTCAAACAATGGGAAATCAACAATCCACAGACACTTAAAGACATTCTTATCACGAAGTCCTAAGCGATCGCCCATTTCAAGACGCAAAGAACACAGTTGTACACGTGTCTTGTTAGCGTTGTTACCAGAGAGAATCAACACGAGGTCGCCATCCTTTGCACCAGTTGTTTCCTTAACTTTCAGCAACTGCTCCTCTGTATAGAACTTATCAATAGAACTCTTAACTGTACCGTCTGCATTATACTTGATAAAGACAAGGCCTTGAGCACCTACCTGTGGACGTTTAACAAAATCGGTCAATTCATTTAGCTGCTTACGACTATAATCAGCACAACCAGAAACAACAATACCCCCGATGTAGGCAGCCTCATTAAATACTGAGAATGAACCAGTACCCTTTAGGTCGTCCATTAACTCAACAAACTCCATACCGAAGCGCAAGTCAGGCTTATCAGAACCAAAGCGTTTCATGGCATCATGCCATTTCATCTGCTCAAGTTTTGGTAGTTCGACACCGCGAATCTCACGGAAAAGATGGCGTGCCATTTCTTCAAACAAGTTGATAACATCCTCCTGATCAACAAATGACATCTCACAATCTATCTGTGTAAACTCTGGCTGACGGTCGGCACGCAAGTCCTCATCACGGAAGCATTTCGCTATTTGGAAATAACGGTCAAAACCCGCTACCATCAACAACTGCTTCAAAGTCTGTGGACTCTGTGGTAGTGCATAGAACTGACCTGGGTTCATACGTGATGGTACCACGAAGTCACGTGCACCCTCAGGGGTAGACCCAATGAGGATAGGAGTCTCCACTTCCATGAACTTTTCAGCATCAAGGAAATTACGAATAAGTATCGTCATACGATGACGCAGCTCCAAGTTCTTGCGCACTGCCTCACGACGAAGGTCTAAGTAGCGATACTTCATACGAAGGTCATCACCACCGTCTGTGTTTTCTTCTATTGTGAAAGGAGGAGTCTGAGAACTGCTAAGCACCTTCAGTTCCTTAGCAATAATCTCAATATCACCTGTTGGAATCTTGTTGTTCTTACTCTGACGCTCGTTGACAACACCCTTAACTTGGATGCAATACTCACGTCCCAACTTATTAGCTTCGCCACAAAGGTCTGCATTATCGGCCTCATTGAAGACTAACTGGGTAATACCATAGCGGTCGCGAAGGTCGACAAAAGTCATACCTCCCATTTTACGTGCGCGCTGTACCCATCCCGCGAGGGTTACCTCCTTGCCTGCATCCGACAGGCGCAGCTCTCCACAAGTATTTGTTCTATACATACCTTATATTATATGTTTTATTATATTTCGCCGTTTCAATTAACAAAAAAGGAAATCTTATCCCCAACTGTTCGGTTTAATTAATCTACTGCAAAGATACGAACTTTATATTAAAAAAGGGTATCACCTTATTAAAAATATAAAGGACTACCGTTGGTTTTATTGTTAAGATAACATATAGAAAGTCATTAAAATAACAATATCTCCTTAATTATTGTAAAATTATAGTGTATCTATAAACTTTCTGATTACTTTTGCATCGAACTTAATAAATATCAATTAAATTAAAACGACATGAAGAAGTTCTTATTAATGACACTTATGTTAGTCTTCGGACTGACATTTGCAGCAGCACAGAATCAGGCAGAAATTAAATTTGATAAGTTGACTTACGACTTCGGAACATTCTCTGATGACAACCCAGTGCACAAGACAACGTTTGTATTCACTAATGTTGGTAAGGCGCCATTGGTAATTAATCAGATCGTTGCAAGCTGTGGTTGTACCATACCTAACTATGACAAGCGTCCGATTGCTCCTGGTCAGAAGGGTACGATTGACGTGACTTACAACGGAACAGGTAAGTTCCCTGGACACTTCAAGAAGAGTATTACCGTTCGTACTAACGGAAAAGTGGAGATGACACGACTCTATATAGAAGGTGTCATGACGGGTAAATAACTTATAGACACAAATGATAGAGCCAACTTTTACGCATCTGTAAAAGCTGGCTCTATTGTTTTATCACCATTGCTCAATCGTTATCTTTTGTAATAAAAATTCACGAGTACATTTTAAACAAGGCTTTACAACATTCAAGACAAGCCTTGACAAGCATTTAGAAGACGCCCTTCTTGCATCTTACTAACGCCCTTCTTGAACCTTACTAAGCCTTCTCTCAAACCGACATCACAACTAATTGTATTCCTGCCAGTTACAGAGTCAATTAAAAGAGACGTCATGTAGGTATTCAAGAACAACCAACCCTCTCGACTGTAAACTATTTTCTTATATCAATCTCCGTCTGGGGTTTGAAGAATAATACTCGTAGCACCAATCGTAAAAAGTGTACCACCTTCTATCACACGCCGTTCGCGGTCGCCAAGGATAACATTATCAACGAAAGTACCAGTATAAGAAGGACCATCACGCAATACATACTGTAGTTTGCCATTCTTGTCCTTACTAACCGTAATAGTACAATGCGTCATGTCAACACTCGGGTCGACCGTCTCTATCGGACAGTTAATAGGATTCCCTTTCATGTATCGACCAATAACATTCTCACCCATTTGTAGGGGGATGACTTGGCGGAAATGAAACACATTCTCTATCACATGAAGAGAGCCATATTGGCTTTCTACATTCTCATCAATAGGCGAATTGTTCTCTTCCTTTTGTGTCTTACGTAGTTTAGAGACACCGATACGGATTCCAAACTCCTTCCCACACTGAGGACATTGGAATACAAGTCGTTGTCCAGACTTATATTTTGTTTCGTCGAAAGTTATGAAGTTATCACACTTCGGACATCTAACACGCTTCATATAATAAAAGTATTATTAATAAAAACACCCCTCACTTCATGGAAAAAGAGAAAGAGGAGCTATGAAAAATGAATAAGACTAAGACATTAAAGGATTATGATTAGCCTTCATTCATATATCTTTCTTGACAAACAATGATAATAAGAAAATAATCAAGTAAACGCTCGTTACACAAACAAGTATTGCTCTTACTTCCCTATCTCAATCACCCACGCTTCCTTAAATTCAGTAGTCTTATTGATTACCTTCATCCTTTCAGTAGCCTCTTTAGGACTTGAGAAATAACCATAAAGCACCTTTATACTCTCAGGACCATCATAGACACGTGCGTCAGTAAGGCCGTTCTTCTTCAGTTTCGCTACAAAGGCACGCGCATTACTCTCCGTAATATGACTTGCCATAACGATTGACCAATAATGAGAAGCAACGATTGTAGCCTCCTGCTGATGCTTTATACCCATAGGGTGACTATTAGAAGTCAGTGCATCAAGTTGCTTATAAGTGTTGGAGGTGTCGTCAGAATCGAATATATTATAGAGCACACCGCTCTTAATCTGCTGCTTATCAGCGATGCCATTACGGTTTGAACCAGGGAAAGCAACAAGGAAGACAGCTGTAAGGAAGATCGCTGCAGCCGCGACATTACGTACTGCACGCATGCTAATGCTAAGTCGTTTGTTCGTAGCGTCAGTATCGTCAACGAAAACAACACCCTGCTTTTGCGACTTAATATCAGCAATCGAGGTAGCAGACTGATTATTACTGATAAGCTTAGGGAGCTCATAGCTACTCAAGCCATAGTACAATGGCGTCAGAATACCACTCTCGAAAGGTTCGAATGCTAAGTTACCATCACTGTTCCTCGATAGGCTTCCAAGGTCATTCAACTCAAAAACGCCCTCTTCGCCCAATGCTTGATAAATCTCTTCTACCTCGTTCTCAATCTGCTGTAACGCTTCAGGGTAACTTAAATCATACGCATCAACATAAGACTGAACCAACAAAGAGTCGTTCATTCTGAGCTGTGCATTAAAGCCAAGTGTACGATAAGGTGGCAGGAATAACCCATCCTGCTCATCGTATCGAGCAGGAATACGATGCGCAACAAAGCCGCCTAAGCCTGGAACAATGACACAGTCATTCTCCAAAAGCAGGATTTCAATATGTCGGTCGAGTTTTATCACGTTTGCAAAATTAAATAAATTATTTGGAAGAGGCAAGTCCGTGACGTTAAAATCCTGTTTAATATATGAAAAAGGAAATAATCCTTCTGATAATCGATAAAACTTCTTATCTTTGCAATAAGAACTAAAAATAAAGCTATGGAGTTTATTAAAACAGAAATTGATGGTGTTTGGATTATAGAACCTAAAGTATTTAATGACGAAAGAGGTTATTTCTTCGAATCATTCAAACAGGCAGAATTTGACCAACACATTGGTTACCATGTAGATTTCATACAGGACAATGAGTCTAAGTCAAGCTATGGTGTTCTCCGTGGTCTGCACTATCAAGAGGGCGACACAGCACAGGCTAAACTCGTGCGTGTCATTAAAGGTAAGGTTGTTGACGTGGCTGTCGACCTTCGCAAGAGTTCTCCTACCTTCGGCAAGTATGTCATGGTAGAACTATCTGAGGACAATAAGCGTCAATTCTTTGTACCACGTGGCTTTGCACATGGTTTCCTTGTTCTCTCTGACGAGGCTGTCTTTACTTATAAGGTGGACAATGTTTATAATCCAAAGACTGAGGCCAGCATTAAATGGAACGATGAGACCGTAGGGATTACATGGCCTATTGATGCGAAGGATGTTATCCTTTCAGACAAAGACCTTAATAAAGGCTTAGCTTTGAAAGAGGCTAAAGTATTCGAATAAGTATCAATCGATTTATCAATAGCGGGCACAACGGTTGTGTATCCGCCATAAATCAATCATTTACGAACGCATGGATAATGTGTTCTATTATCTATCTGTAAAGATGAAACGGAAGTTATTTACCTGCATATTGGTGTTGTTAATTCTCTTGACAGCCTGTCGCAATCGTGGAGCCGACTATCAGCAACAAAACGAGGACAAGCAGGCTAAAGAGATGTTGCAGGGCTTATGGACTAATGGTGAGAATAGTGACCCTGCCATGTTAGTAAAGGGTGATAGTATTTTCTACCCTGACTCAGCGAGTGTGCCTGTGCGCTTCTGGATCTATCAAGACACTATCTATCTGCAAGGTCAGAATGTCCATGGATATAAGATAGAGAAACAAGCACCTCATCTGTTTAAGTTTGCCAATCAAAATGGTGATGAAGTAAAACTTACAAAAACAAATGACAAAGCGCTCTACTCAGCTTTCAACTATCATGTCTATGCGATGAACACTTTCTTAGAGCAATCGCAAGACACGGTTATCCGCACTGACTTGGGCTATTTCGAGAGCAAGGTACATGTGCAAACGACATCTGATAAGGTAGTGAAGTCTACGTACAACGACAATGGAGTTGAAGTAGACAACATGTATCTGGACAATGTTGCAGCCTTGCGGTTGTACAATCACGGTACACCAGTCTTCGCACACGATTTCCGTAAACAAGAGTTTCAGTCGCTCATCCCGAAGGACTTTCTCTCTCGAAGCATCCTTCGTAAGATGTATTTCACCCATGCTGATGCCAAGGCTCTCTACTACTATGTCATCATTGGTATTCCTGATGCTGACACAACATACGTTATCGAGCTGAGGGTGACGCCTGATGGAAGAATGAGTAAGAAACTGAAGTAATATTGACTGCCGTGAAAGGATAATCAAAAGGAGATTAAAGACTAATCCGCACTTAGTTATGATTGTGACTAAGTGCGGTTTTTTATTACACTCTTATTAAACTTAAAATAAAGAGAATGTCATATAACTTACTGGTAAACATATAACTTTAATGTTATATCACGAGCCATAAAAGATTGACTTTTAGTACTCTTATCATACGAATATGCCCATGATAAGACTCGTATAGGGCAAGTTTACCGTATGTTACTAAGATTTTATCGAGAATTGACCACATTCTTCAAAAGTTATTATTATATTTGTATCTGCTTTAATACCTAAAGTATAAGGTGCTGACCAAGTAGTAAGAAAAATCTTACTCATGCAAGATTGGTACAGTAAGAAGTTTTGCTAATTTCCACCTTAATATAATAAGAGAGTCAAAGACTGTCACACTGTTGATATATAAAACAAGCACATGGACATACTGTCACACTTTAGAACAATAGAAGAACTTACCAAAACACTCTCACGCGAACAGCGACTACTGAGTGAGATGTTTGAGAAGCGAAAGCTAATGAAGTATCCTAAAGCAATAGCACTGGAGATAGTTGGCGGAAACGAGAGCCGACTAAGTAATGATTAAAAAATAACTTGGTACATTTTCAGGCCAAAGACATCGGCATTGAACAATGTATTCAATTCGATATTAGCAGTTCTCATATATTTTATTTAACCTCAAATCCGCAACTAAGCCCTTGAAGGTTCTTATTGCGTTTACACGTCCTCTCATTACTGAATTTGCAGATAATTTGAACTTGAAGCACCCACTTCTGCCTACAATATCCCCTTACCCCACAATGTGACTTGAGGCAATACACAATATCATTCCCATAAGTTGTAGGCACTATCCAAAATCAGTCTGGAAAACATCTGCGTAAGCATAATTACAGGTATAGATA
>NZ_JH114141.1:0-57481 GCF_000224595.1 Prevotella sp. C561
CTTCAAATCTGATGCCGTCATCGAAGACTATGCGGTATTAGTCTGCCTTTCGGCAGGTTATCCCACAGTAATGGGTAGGTTGGATACGCGTTACTCACCCGTGCGCCGGTCGACGTCCATTCAGTGCAAGCACTAAATGCCGTTTCCCCTCGACTTGCATGTGTTAAGCCTGTAGCTAGCGTTCATCCTGAGCCAGGATCAAACTCTCCATTGTAAAATATGTTTTGGTGATAAGTGATGGGTGATAAATGATAATGAATACCATGTTAACCCAAACGCTTCACCGAGTAATCTCTGTTTCAGAACGCTTATCCTAAAAGTATCAAGTTAAAAAGCACCTTTTCTTTTGTTCCGTAGTGTTTTGAGGCGATGCCTCAAAAGCAAGAACAATGAATTGATCGGTTCGTTTCTTTTACCCATCTGAATGACAATTAATGTCAGACAGACGCTTCTTGTACTACTTCTCTGTTTATGTAAATCTTTTCAAAGAACTCTTTCTTAACTGCTTTAAGCAACTTGCCAGGTGGCTTGTTTTGTAAAGCGAGTGCAAAGGTATAGAGAATTTCTTTTCCCACCAAATGTTTTGAAGATTATTTTTCAAAAAACTCAAAAATCAACCAAAGCCTTGATACAAATCAACTAAAACAGCACCAAGCACATCCCTTTCACAGTCCAGGAAGCCATAAAAACAAAAATAGCACTGCAAAGCCATAAAACAAGAAATAACCCCTTAAACGCAAAATCGAAAACAAGGGAAGTTTCAAATTTAACCAAAACAACAAATACCTATAATAGAACAAAACTATATATTAATGCCACCAAAGCTGGCGCACCCTGCTTTAGAATAATAGCTGGACTACTTGTAAAACCGCCATAAATAGCCACCAATGCTACATATGACAAAAAACAACGTGTCCAAAACAAATCATTCGCAACCCAAACTGCTATTAAAATCAACACTGCCAATAAAAGATTATAGACACCTTGATTCTTAAATAACGTAGATACAGTTGCGCGACTTAATTCCTCCACTTCCATATTGAATGTACGCGCAGTAGTTCCCGATTTAGTAAATATCGTTTCAAGACACATTATATATATGTGTTCGACAGCTACCAATGTAGCTAAAATCATAAAAGTAACATCCATATACAAACCTTATATTATATATAAAGAAAAATCTGCATCTTGT
Organism: Prevotella sp. C561; assembly: GCF_000224595.1. NCBI lineage: Bacteria > Pseudomonadati > Bacteroidota > Bacteroidia > Bacteroidales > Prevotellaceae > Prevotella > Prevotella sp. C561. The sequence goes on from NZ_JH114141.1 coordinate 1,193, forward strand.
CTATAGCATATTGACAAGATGCAGATTTATATTTATCAACGTTTTCTATTCTATCAATGCAGTAAATACCACATTGTTTCTCCCGAGACACTTTCCACAAAAACAAATCATATATATGAAAAGTGCAACCAACAACCACTTATATAATATGGGTATTGCAGGAGTATTCCGAACAAAACGTTTTTACACATCAACAGATTATTTTGTAGCCTTAGCCTCTGGAGCCTCACCAATGAGATCCATAAACTGATCAAGCTTTGGAGTAATGATAATCTGCGTACGACGGTTGCGCTGCTTACCCAACTCAGTATCATTAGTTGCGAGTGGGTTATATTCACCACGACCACCAGCAGTCAAACGCTTAGGATTTACACCGAAATGATCCTGCAGATACTGTACGACAGAGGCAGCACGCAAACAAGAGAGGTCCCAGTTGTTGCGGATATTTCTCATCTTATCGTTTGCCGTGTTAATAGGCACATTATCCGTATTACCCTCAATTAGCACATCATAATCTTTATAATCAGTGATAATCTTAGCAATCTTGCTCAATGTCTGCTCAGCACGATCATTCACCTCATAAGAACCACTCTTATAAAGCATATTGTCAGCCAAAGAGATATAAACAACACCCTTCAGAACCTGTACATCAACCTCCTTCAGTTCCTCACGGCTCAAAGAACGCGTAAGATTGTTTGTCAACACCATATTCAAAGAATCACTCTTAGACTTCACCTCAACCAAGTGACGGATATACTGATTACTCTCGTTAATCTGATCAACAAGTTTAGAAATGTTGATATTGTTTGAATTGGCATTTCTCAAACTGTTATCAAGACTACCCTGCAACGCAGCAGCACTCTCTCTCGCCTGAGCCAACTGATCCTCCAAGCTCTTGATACGTGCATTATTGGCAGCAATCGTTTCCTTAGCATTCTGATAATCTGCCGTCAACTGATTATTCTCTGTACGACAATTTTCCAAATCCTTCTTGCTGGCACAGCTACTAAATGCAAGTGTACCCAACGCTAAAGCTACGATAAAAAGACTCTTTTTCATATTTACTATTTTATTTTGGTTATTATTCTACTTGTAATAGATTCTTCCTAACATAACGTAAAAAGAAATCAATTCTACGGTTTTGAAACCTGCCCACATTATTATATAACGAAGCAAACAGGTACACAAAACTAACCTCATTACACAGAATGCGGTATATCTATTGCAAAGATATTATAAAGACGTGTAAAACAAAGAGTTGTATAACGAGTTTAGATATTTTTAACCTAAAACTTACAATTAATGGAACTTTTTGATGAAATTATACAGAAAGCAATTAGAAGAGCCTCAATTCCGCAGCATTATTCCTTGTGAGAAAATTATTGCGGAATTAAGGAATATGATAAATTCCAGCGAAAGAAGTGATATTCTCGTTTTTAATTGCTAACTTTGTCATGTCAGATTTTTGCTTACTTGTTATGTTTGCAGCACCAAGATAGGTGAAATTTCTTACATATCCAAATGTTTTGAGAACTTTGTTTCTCAGACACTTGGAGTTCTCACAAGAATTTATGCTGCGGAATTAAGGTATTAGATGATAAAGACAATTATATTATTGGTAATAGTTTTCTATACATTTCCATGCCAGAAGATAAATGCTCAAAGCAGAGATACCTCAAATATCTTTGCAGGATATTACATAGCTGTTTATAATAAGAGCGATTTATCACATAAAAAGATAAGAAGACATCATAAACATTCTTATAACACAGCTATTGATAGCAGATACAGAACTTATTTTATTCCGATAAAAATTGGAAAAATAATATTAATCAAGAAAATATATGGAAAGAGGTAACGGACAATAAAAAAGAAAGCGATACAATCTTTATTTTTCCGGACTCTACGGATATAAAGCTATTCAAACAAATTGGGCTGATCGATAGCAATATCTCTGATAAAAAACATCTCTTGCTTCAAGAGATAAAATCCTTACCCTATTATAATACCGCATCAAACAAAGCATATCTATTCAAATGTCTTTATGTCAAAGGAACCTTTTTGCAACTAAGGATAGACACTATAGACAAGAATTGGCAAGATTATTTGTTAGATATATATTCTATTTCAACAAAGAAAAAGAAAAAACTACTTCTTGTTACAAGCATAGATAGTTTGCATTCTGATAATGCTCCAGATTGGGAGTTGTGAAAATAGGGTCTTGATTATCAGGACTATCTGATAAGTTAAAAATGCGAAGGCAGGAATTAGCGCTTTGCCTTCGCATTATTTTCGCAATTATAGCATAAGCAAATGAAGCAACAAGATAGTTTTGGAACTTTATGCTCCAGATTGGGAGTTAAGTTTTTAGGTTCTTCCGTTAAATGCGTGGATGCTTTTCGTTTTGCTTTAACGGAAAAACCAAAGTTACTTATTAAACAAAAATATAGCTAAGACCGTCAACTATCTATTCTTTTATCATCCTCTGACACTGAAAACCTTTTCATTTTAAGACTTCGAAAATCTGCAGACAAGGATTTGAAAAAATATTACATAAATTCAAATAAGAAATCTGTAAATAACGGCAAAAGCATACACACGGAGCAGGTTTGTAACCATAAGGAAATCAATAGGTTATAAAGTGGAAAAGTAAAAGGTGCTTAATTGGACTTCAAAAGGGCGTTAGTTAGCCCTCAAAAGAGCATCTTTTGCAAGTCAATTAGCCGTCTTTTAGAATACAAAAGAGCATATATTGATTTTGATCTGATTAAAAATAGTTTACAAACATCGGTCAAAAAGAGCATAAACTTCTTGTAGGCGGCGGATAGATATAGTATTAATTTGCATTTTATCTTGTAGCTTATCCCCATTGAAAGACCATCTAATTTGGAATAGTCATACTAAGCAGGTGTATAAGTCTTATTCTATTTTCAATCTATACATTTAACGGAAGAACCAATTATTTTCATGAAACGAAATTCAAGACAACAAATACAACTTTAGCAGGATAAGACATACAAAACCGAGTCTGATTATTTATAATACCTAAGAAGACTAAAAAACACTGGACAAAAAGGCAGTATATCCAAAGAATATCGTATCTTTGCAAACAGAAGTAACACCAAATTTTATATACAGACTATGATTCTTTTCTTCAGAACTCAGTCCAAAAGCGTGATTGCTACAGAAGTCAATCATGCATTATCCGACGCAGAAATCAACGAACTTTGTTGGCTCTATGGCGATGCCACCTACTTGCAGAACGAACAGACACTGCAGGGCTACTATGTGGGACCACGCCGTGAGATGATTACTCCATGGAGTACGAATGCCGTCGAGATTACTCAAAACATGAGTCTTGACGGCATTTTGCGTATAGAGGAGTACTTCCCTGTAAGCAGCAAAGAGGCTGATTATGACCCGATGTTGCAACGTATGTATGATGGTTTGGACCAGACTATCTTCACTGTCAACCACGAGCCAGAGCCTATCAAGCGTGTGGAGGACTTGGAGAAGTTCAACGAAGAAGAAGGTTTGGCACTCTCACCAGAGGAGATGGAATATCTCCACAAGATTGAGAAGCAGAATGGCCGCCCACTCACAGACTCTGAAATCTTCGGTTTTGCACAGATTAACTCTGAGCATTGCCGCCATAAGATTTTCGGTGGTGAGTTTGTCATTGATGGTAAGGTGATGGAGAGCAGCCTCTTCAGCCTCATCAAGAAGACTACAAAAGAGAATCCTGGTAAGATTCTTTCAGCCTATAAAGACAACGTAGCTTTCGCACAAGGCCCAGAGGTTGAACAGTTTGCACCAGCAAACCAGAGCACATCCGACTATTTCCGAGTAAAGCCTATCGAGAGTGTTATCTCTCTGAAAGCCGAGACCCACAACTTCCCAACTACCGTTGAGCCATTCAATGGAGCAGCAACAGGTACGGGTGGTGAGATTCGCGACCGTATGGGCGGTGGTGTTGGTTCATGGCCAATCGCAGGAACAGCAGTATATATGACTGCATACCCTCGTCTGACAGAGGATGACGGCTCTATCCCAGCCCTACGCGATTGGGAAGACATCCTTCCTGTTCGTCAGTGGCTCTATCAGACTCCAGAGCAGATACTCATCAAGGCATCTAATGGTGCGAGCGATTTCGGTAATAAGTTTGGTCAGCCATTAATTACTGGTTCACTACTCACATTCGAACATCAAGAGAATGGTGAGAAGTATGCTTACGACAAAGTGATTATGCTTGCTGGTGGCGTGGGCTATGGAACTAAGCGCGACTGTCTGAAGGGCGAGCCACAGGCTGGCAACAAGGTAGTTGTCGTTGGTGGTGATAACTATCGTATCGGACTTGGTGGTGGTTCTGTATCATCAGTTGATACTGGTCGTTATTCAAATGGTATTGAGTTGAATGCCATACAGCGTGCTAATCCAGAGATGCAGAAACGCGCTTATAACCTCGTACGTGCATTGGTAGAAGAAGACAACAACCCAGTTGTTTCTATCCACGACCACGGTTCTGCAGGACACCTAAATTGTCTTAGCGAGTTGGTTGAAGAGTGCGGTGGCAAGATTGATATGACACAGTTGCCTATCGGTGACAAGACTTTGAGTGCCAAGGAAATCATCGCCAACGAGTCACAGGAGCGCATGGGCTTACTCATCGACGAGAAGCACCTCGACCACGTGAAGAAGATTGCCGAGCGTGAGCGTGCACCAATGTATGTTGTTGGTGAAACTACAGGTGATGCCCACTTCGCATTCGTACAGGGCGATGGTGTAAAGCCATTCGACTTAGATGTAGCACAGATGTTCGGTCATTCTCCAAAGACAATCATGAAGGATGAGACCGTTGAACGCAAATATGAGAATGTTTCTTATAGTATAAATAAGGTGGAGGAATACCTCCGGCGTGTGCTTCAGTTGGAAGCTGTGGCATGTAAGGATTGGTTGACAAACAAGGTTGACCGCTCTGTTACAGGTAAGGTAGCCCGTCAGCAGTGTCAGGGTGAGATTCAGTTGCCACTCTCTGACTGTGGTGTTGTAGCCTTAGACTATCGTGGTCATAAGGGTATTGCTACCGCACTTGGTCACGCTCCACAGGCAGGACTCGCATCACCAGAGGCAGGCTCAGTTCTTTCAGTAGCCGAGTCATTGACCAACATCGTATGGGCACCATTGGCAGACGGCATGGATAGCTTGAGTCTTTCAGCCAACTGGATGTGGCCTTGTCGCTCACAGAAGGGCGAGGATGCACGTCTTTATAGTGCGGTTAAGGCATTATCAGACTTCTGCTGTGCTATCGGTGTGAACGTTCCAACAGGTAAGGATTCACTGTCTCTGACCCAGCAGTATCCTAATGGAGATAAGATTATCTCTCCAGGAACTGTCATCGTGACCAGTGGTGGTGAGGTAAGCGATGTTCGTCAGGTGGTTTCTCCAGTACTTGTTAATGATAAGAACACACGCCTCTATCATATCGACTTCAGTTTTGACGAGCAGCGTTTAGGTGGTTCAGCCTTTGCACAGAGCCTCGGCAAGATTGGTAGTGACGTTCCAACCGTAAAAGAACCACAGTATTTCTGCGACTGCTTCGATGCTGTACAGGAGATGATTCGCCGTGGATGGATACTCGCTGGACATGATATTTCTGCAGGTGGTTTGATTACAACATTGCTTGAGATGACCTTTGCTAATGCTGAAGGTGGTTTGCATATCAACCTTCACGATATCAAGGGTGACGATGTAATCAAGAAGCTTTTTGCAGAGAATCCAGGTGTAGTTATTCAGGTTGCTGATGAACATAAGGAAGAAGTCAAAGAATTCTTGACTGAGAACTGTATCGGCTTTGCGCGTATCGGTACACCAAGTCCTGACAAGCGCACACTCAGCATCGCTGATGGCGATTGGAAGACAGAGTTCGATATTGATGCAATGCGTGAGACATGGTATAAGACTTCTTACTTGCTCGACCGCAAGCAGAGTATGAACGGCATGGCTAAGAAGCGTTGCCAGAACTATAAGAAGCAGCCAATCGAGATGAAGTTTAATGCAGACTTCACAGGCACACTCCAGCAGTATGGACTCGATGCAGACCGTTGGAAGACTTCAACACCTAACACTCAGCACCCAACACCAAAGGCAGCTATCATCCGTGAGAAGGGTACCAATGGTGAGCGTGAGATGGCTTACGCACTCTATTTGGCAGGCTTTGAGGTGAAAGACGTCATGATGACCGACCTTATCACTGGTCGTGAGACCTTGGAAGAAGTAAATATGATTGTCTTCTGCGGTGGTTTCTCTAACTCAGACGTACTCGGTTCTGCAAAGGGATGGGCTGGTGCTTTCCTCTATAATCCAAAGGCTAAGCAGGCACTCGACCGCTTCTATGCACGCGAAGATACACTTTCATTGGGTATCTGTAACGGTTGTCAGTTGATGGTTGAGTTGAACCTTATCAATCCAGAGCACAAGCATCGTGCTCACCTCTGCCACAATACCAGTAAGAAGTTTGAGAGTTCATTCTTGAACTTGACCATTCCACAGAACAATAGTGTAATGTTCGGTTCTTTGAGCGGTAACAAACTCGGTATCTGGGTAGCACACGGTGAGGGTCGTTTCTACCTCCCAGAGGCAGAAGATAAGTACAATATCATCGCTAAATACAACTACGCTGAATATCCTGGTAACCCTAATGGCTCTGACTATAATGTAGCAGGTATCTGCTCTGCAGACGGTCGTCACCTTGCAATGATGCCACACCTGGAGCGTGCTATCTTCCCATGGCAGCAGGCTTACTATCCACGTGAGCGTCGTCAGGAAGAGGTTACACCATGGATTGAGGCATTTGTAAATGCTCGCAAGTGGGTTGAAAGCAAACTCTAAAACGTGAGTTTCACCTTATTAATAGGTGAGCACCGTCATTAAGAGATAACAAGAATAAACGCCCTCATCTGAGTTATATGCCTATCTTATAGGCTTGTGATACAGATGAGGGCGATTATGATTAATCATATTAATCTACTATAAAAACAAAACAAAGTGAACAAAGAGGACATCTCATCAACATCCAAGCCCCATCATCCATCATTCAACAATTTCTATTGGGAGGCCTTTAAGACCTTCTTTAAGATAGGCACGTTTACACTTGGGGGTGGGTATGCTATGATATCCACTATCCAAAACGAGGTTGTAGCAAAGAAGAAGTGGATACCCGAAGACCAATTCGTCGACTTAATAGCCGTCGCACAGAGTTGTCCAGGTGTGTTCGCCGCCAATATCAGTGTTTTCGTTGGCTATAAGCTACGCAAAACACCTGGTGCAATTTGTACCTGCTTAGGTGCTATCTTACCTTCCTTCCTCATCATCCTACTCATAGCACTCTTCTTCCACCACTTCATAGACAACCCAGCAGTTGCAGCTATCTTCCGTGGGATACGCCCTGCTGTGGTCGCATTGATAGCCGCACCAACCTTTACCTTGGCTAAGCAAGCAAAGATATCATTAGCTAACTGCTGGATACCTATTATCACAGCCCTACTCATTTGGCTATTAGGCGTAAACCCAATATATATCATCATAGTAGCAGGATTGGCAGGTTTCCTCTATGGAAAGTTTATTAAGCCAACAGAGTAAGAGTTCCCACTACCCCTCCAAAGGAAGGAAAGATAATTTGCTAACAAAGGAAAGTTACTTGATTCTTACCCCTATAAAAACAAAAAGAATAATATGATATACTTAGAACTCTTCTACACATTCTTCATCATCGGCCTCTTTGGGTTCGGTGGAGGATATGGGATGTTATCACTAATACAAACAGAAACAGTCGTAAACCATCACTGGCTGAGTTCAGCTGAGTTCACAGACATTGTTGCTGTGTCGCAAATGACACCAGGACCAGTGGGTATTAACGCTGCAACCTTCTGTGGATACACAGCTGTAGAAAATGCAGGTTGGGGTACGGGGATGTCTATCTTAGGCAGCATCATAGCTACCGTTGCTATCATACTTCCCTCACTGATAATGATGATACTCATTAGCAAGATGTTCTTAAAGTATATGAATACTCCTATCGTACAGGCTGTCTTTGGTGGTCTGCGTCCTGTTGTAGTAGGATTACTGGCTGCTGCCAGCTTATTATTATGCAATGTTGAGAATTTCTCTGCCGTAAGTATCAATCCTTGGCGCTTCTGGATTAGTCTTTTTCTATTCTCTGCAACCTTCATCGGAACAAAGTGGATGAAGATTAACCCTATTCTCATGATAGGCTATGCTGGCTTTGCTGGGTTGGTTCTATTATATTAAAGGAGTCGGGCAATGGCTTTTTGCACGTATCTTTACTGCTGCTTTGCCTTGTACTAACATTCAGCACCCATCATGAAAAGCGTTTGAGATAAAAAGAAATAGGCTTAGATTAAACATAAACAGCTGTTATATGGCTATCTATACAGGAGAGTATCACATGTAAGGCATGACGAACAACAATAAAGAAAAAACGAAACCACGCAATACCTGCAGCGGCAGGTATTGCGTGATTTCGTATTTATATTCTATTAACTGTTTATCTCTATGAAATAAATTCCATCTGTACATTGTTTATCCTTACATGATATGCAACCAACGAAGAATATCGTTAAGGTTGGCAAATATCATAAGGAGGATTAGAATGGTTATACCTACATACTCCGCACGTACCATGAATTTCTCTGACGGTTTACGACGAGTAATCATCTCATAGAGAAGGAATACCACATGACCACCATCCAAAGCAGGGATAGGAAGAATGTTCATGAAGGCAAGCATGATACTCAAGAAAGCTGTCATCGACCAGAACATATACCAGTCCCAGAATGGAGGGAAAAGACTACCGATAGCTCCGAAGCCGCCTATACTCTTTGCACCATCTGCTGAAGCAAGGTAACGGAAATTACCAACATAGCCACGCAGTACGTTCCAACCATGCTTTATACCTGCTGGGAAACTCTCAAAGAAGGAGTATTCCTCCTGAACAGGCTTATAATAACTTGCTAATGTTGACTGCAAAACACCCAACTTCAAATCAGGTGTCAACATAAGTTTCAATGTATCGAGCTTTGCTGCGCCCTTATGCTGAACCGTCAGCACAACAGAACGAACTGCAAGAGAATCCTTATGCGTATTCTTCACCGCCAAGACATCACTTAAGACACCTGTCTGATAATTCATATCTGTCCATGTCTCAACAGGCTTTCCATTAATAGACTTAATGAGGTCGCCTGCCTTAATACCTGCTTTCGCTGCTGGTGTATCACCCAACACGCTATCCACCTGCGCTGGAATGAAAGGCTCCGCAAACAAAGGACGCGTCTTAATCATTGAGAGCATATCCAAATCACCAGGCAGGGTAATACTATGTTTCTTACCATTACGAAGAACATCTACACGCTTAGCCTGTGCTATCTGACGGAAGAAATCGCCATTCACATTGGCATACTCACGGAATGCTCCTTGGTCTGTTCCCAACATTACATCGTGGTCTTTGAAACCCAAAGCCTTAGCCTCAGCATTGAAACGCATACCCATATTCATGTCAGACACCTTGAAATAGCTGTCTCCCCATACAAACATCACCATTGAATAAATGAAGAGAGCGAGGACAAAGTTGACCAACACACCACCTATCATAATCAGAAGACGCTGCCAAGCTGGCTTTGTACGGAACTCCCATGGCTGTGCTTCCTGCTTCATCTGGTCGGTATCGAAGCTTTCATCAATCATACCAGAAATCTTGCAGTAGCCACCAAGTGGCAACCAACCCATACCATATTCCGTATCGTCTTTCTTAGGTTTCCAACTGAAGAGTTTACCTTTCCACTTACCGATGCCCACATCGAAGAATACGAAGAACTTCTCAACGCGAACACCGAAAAGCTTCGCAAAGAACATGTGTCCGCCTTCATGCAGCAGGACAAGCAGAGAGATTGCCAGAACAAACTGGAGCAATCTGATCAGAAATGTTTCCATTGTTTATCTATTCATTATTTATTATTCATAATCTCAAGTGCTACACGGCGTGCCTCAGCATCCGTCTGCACATATACATCATAATCTGGATTGCTATCAAAAGCAACAGTTTGCATTGCCTTCTCAATGATGTCGCCCATTGCCAAGAAACTACAGGCACCCTTACGGAAGCCTTCATTGACAATCTCGTTAGCTGCATTGACAATACAAGGCATATTACCACCCTTATTGATAGCTTCGTATGCCATTGCAAGACACTTAAACTTATCCACATCGGGCTCAAAGAACTCTAATGGTTGACGGAAGAAATCTAACCTATCGCCTCCTAATGGCAAACGCTGTGGGAATGAAAAGGCATATTGGATAGGTAATCTCATATCTGGAACACCTAACTGTGCCTTTACACCACCATCACAGAACTGTACCGCACTGTGAACAATAGACTGAGGATGAACCAACACCTGTATCTTATCAGCAGGTACACCAAAGAGCCACTTAGCCTCAATCACCTCGAAACCTTTGTTCATCAAAGATGCAGAGTCGATAGTAATCTTTGCTCCCATATCCCATGTTGGATGTTTGAGTGCATCAGCAGCAGTGACACTCTTCAACTGTTCATGGGTAAAAGTACGGAAAGGACCACCCGAACAGGTGAGAAGAATCTTCTCAATCTCATTCGCATCTTCACCAACTAAGCTCTGGAAGATAGCACTATGCTCACTGTCTACAGGCAGGATAGGCACATGATACTGCTGAGCCAACTGAAGAATCAACTCACCAGCTACAACAAGTGTCTCCTTGTTCGCCAAACATATCTTCTTCTTTGCTTTGATAGCGTGGATTGTTGGAGCAAGACCCGAATAGCCAACCATCGCAGTGAGTACCATATCTATTGATGGTGACTCAACGATGTCCTCCAAAGCTTTGCTACCTGCATACACCTTTACATCAGGCATATCAGCCAACTCTTGCTTCAAAGGTTCATAATAAGCCTCATCAGCAATGACAACCGCAGCAGGATTAAAGCGACGAGCCTGTTCAGCAAGTTCCTTCCAACGATGATTAGCAGTGAGTGCATAAGCCTCATAGAGGTCTGAATGCTGACTGATAACATCAAGGGCTTGCGTACCAATGCTACCTGTTGAGCCTAATATACAGATTTGTTGTTTCATTAATTCTTTTAGTTTATGCTGCGAATCAGAGGTCAAGTAGTCCTGCTGGAATCCGCATCGTAATCGTCTGTGACGCTATGTCTGTCGCAACGATAAGTTCGTCAGTGGCAGGAATGAGTATTTCCTCGCCCTCAGGTGTACTCACCTCAAAGAGCGTATTGACAGTTGTTTCATCTACAGCAACAATCTTGCCAATCACATTATTCGTTGCTTCATCTATCAAGGAATAACCGACAATCTGCGCCCATGACACATCATCTGTCCCCTCCTCTGCCAGCTTACGTGGGAAATAGACAATACATCCGGTCAGTTCGCGTGCTTGTGCATCGCTATTGATGTCACAAAACTTCATCAGGGCTATCTCATCAGAACGGAACCGATATTCCTCTATAAAGAAAGGAACAAGGATTCCGTCAATGTCCAATATCAGGTAATCGGCATCTACCACATCAAAAACGTCATCGGAGAACTGCAACTGCAACTCTCCGTGTACGCCATGTGGCTTCCCGATGCGCCCAATCTTATAGACTTCTTCCTTCTTTATCATCTTTTCATCTTATATCAGTAGTACTGATAAAACTACAACTTATTTCAATACTAAATTGTTTTTTCAGTAAAACGGTCAACCCTTTTGCCCAAAACTGTCTACCTTTTTGAGGAAAAAGGTCTACCTTTTTGCGAAAAAACGTCAACCCTTTTGCGAGAATAGGTCAACCCTATTTATCTAAAATACACAACACACTCTTTCAAAGTGCGGTTTTAGATACGATGGGATTAACAAACCTCAGCTCGCTGAATCTTTGCACCAAGGGCATTGAGACGTCCTTCGATGTTCTCATATCCTCGGTCAATTTGTACTATATTATCAATACGACTTGTTCCTTGTGCTGTCAATGCTGCGATAAGCAGTGCAATACCCGCACGAATATCAGGACTTGACATACGACCCGCACGAAGTTTCTTGGCATTATCGTGACCAACAACAACGGCACGGTGAGGATCACAGAGGATTATCTGTGCACCCATGTCAATGAGTTTGTCCACGAAGAACAAGCGACTCTCAAACATCTTCTGGTGGAAAAGTACACTACCCTGTGCCTGTGTAGCAACTACGAGCAGCACAGAGATAAGGTCTGGTGTCAATCCTGGCCATGGCGCATCACTGATAGTCATAATCGTTCCATCAATGAAAGAGTCTATCACATAGTGGTCCTGACGTGGAATGATGAGGTCGTCATTATCTACTATTATCTGTACACCGAGACGGTGGAAGGTGTCGAGTATCAATCCCAAGTTAGGAACGGACACATCCTTAATACGAACACCATCACCAATCATTGCAGCAATACCAATGAAAGAGCCTACCTCAATCATGTCAGGCAGGATTCTATGGTCAGCAGCATGCAATTCCTTCACGCCCTCAATAGTAATCAAGTTACTGGCAATACCGCTAATCTTTGCACCCATTGCATTAAGCATCTTACAGAGTTGCTGGATATAAGGCTCACAAGCTGCGTTGTAAATTGTTGTTGTTCCTTCTGCCAACACTGCTGCCATGATGATATTAGCAGTACCCGTAATAGACGCCTCGTCTAATAGCATATAAGTACCAACAAGCTTATCAGCCTGTATCTCATATACATCACGGTCTTCAACACGCCCAAAGTGTGCACCAAGATTCTTGAATCCAAGGAAATGAGTATCCAAACGACGACGACCAATCTTGTCACCACCTGGCTTAGCTATCGTAGCCTTACCAAAACGACCCAACAATGGGCCAATCATCAAGACACTTCCACGCAGAGAAGAGCATTTCTTAACAAAGTCGCTACTCTCTAAATAATCGAGGTTTACCTCGTCTGCTTGGAAAGAGAACTCATTAGGAGCAAGCTTCTTTACCTTTACACCAATATCCTGTAAAAGCTTGATAAGATTGTTCACATCGAGGATATCAGGAACATTACGTATGATAACCTCTTCTGATGTCAATAATGTTGCGCAAATCACCTCCAAGGCTTCATTCTTTGCACCTTGTGGAGCAATCGTGCCACTCAGCCGATGTCCACCTTCTATGATAAAGGATTCCATGTGTCGTTATTTTATTTTTTCTTCTTATTACGAGGCTGAGCAAACTCTCTCGCATTAATTTTCTCAAACTTGAATGTATCAAGATCAAGCTGAATCTTACCATCTGTATATCGTGCAAGGTCCGAAGCTATCTTCTCATCATCACAAGTACCATGTCCCCACTGCATCAGACTACGCTTCATCTGATTAGCAACGGAACGCACGAAAGCATCCCGACGACTACCAGGCTCCATTGTCTTCAACTCTTCAAAAGCTTCAAACAACAATTTTCCATAATGTCTTACAGGAATATTCGACATAGGATAACTCATTGGCTCTGGCTTAGTAGCAATCTTCAAAGCCTCTGACACATCACAAGGATAGTCAATATCCAACTCAAAGTTAGCCATCAATGCCAAATGATCCCAGAGCTTCTCCATGTGATCAAAGTTACTACGGTTCTGGGCATTCATCCTATCCATAATGGAAATGATGGTTTCAGCACACCGCTGACGCTCTTCCTTTGTAGGGAGGCCAACGGCATAATCCACCATATTCTGTATTCCTCGCCCATACTGTGGCAGTATGAGTCGTTCTCGCTGTGTGTTATAATCTAATCCTTCTATATTCATTGAATAGTGAATGTTACATTTTAAGTGATGACGTCAAGCCTATTATAAAGCCTAATCTACAGCAATGGCTTTGCTTGCTTAGCAACAAAGTCCTTCAGATAGAATGGGACGAAGTAAGCTACATCCTCAAACTTCTCTTGTGCAATACGCTTCTCTGCCAATGGGAACATATTCTTAGCCAAAGCATCAATACCCTTGATTAGGTGTGCATTAGGATGATTGATAATCTCCATGCACTTCTCTGCGCCATTACCAAAGAAGTAAACAGGACCACGCTCAAGGTATTCCTTGTAGGTATTCTCGTCTACTACATCTGCCTGAATGCCACGAACCTCTTTCAAGGCACGGTCATATACAGCAGAATAAACCTCCATACGGCGCGCATCAATCATTGGAACGAGAAGAGCATTCTCTTCTATCTCCTCATGATGAAGCAATACTGGCACTGCCAACAGCTCTAACGTAGGTACTGCCAACAGCTTTACTCCACGTCCATAGCAGATTCCCTTTGCCATAGAAACACCGACACGCAGACCAGTATATGAACCTGGGCCACCACTAACTGCCACTGCATCCAATGGCAAGTTATTATTATCAATGAAGGCAAGTGCCTCATCAACAAATGTTCCTAACTTTTCTCTATGCTTAGGATCGAGCGTATCTTGCTTATCGAAAATACAAGTTCCATCCTGACTTACTGCAACAGAGCACACATTTGTACTCGTATCAATATTTAATATACAAGACATAAAAATCAATTATGTTCTAAATAACTTGCAAATATACTCTTTTTATTCCACATTTTTTGTACATTTGCAAAAAATTAACGCGAAAAGCTCATGATACTATCAATGACTGGCTATGGCAAAGCTGTTGTAGCCTACAAGGAAAAGAAAATCAACGTTGAAGTGAAATCACTTAATAGTAAGTCACTCGACCTATCTGCCCGCATCGCACCTCTTTATAGAGAAAAGGAAATGGAAATCCGTCGTATGCTTGCACAAAAGCTGGAACGCGGTAAGGTAGATTTCTCATTATGGGTAGAGAAGGAAGCAACGATTGATGCTACTCCTATCAATGCTGCACTTGTAGAAAACTATTATAGACAGATTAAAGTCATCGCAGACAATACTGGTATTCCTGAACCAGAGAATTGGTTCGCTACTCTTCTCCGCTTACCTGACGTAACGACAAAGACTGAAGTTGAGGTGTTGGATGAGGAGGAATGGGACGTTGCACAGCAAGCTATCAATGAAGCCGTTGACAAACTTATAGATTTCCGTAAACAAGAAGGCGCAGCACTTCAAAAGAAGTTTACTGAGAAGATTGATAATATTGCTGAATTGCTTAAAAGCATCGAACCTTTTGAGAAAGGACGCGTGCCTAAGATTAAAGACAAGATTATCGATGGGCTCAAACAAATCCCCGAAGTCGACTATGACAAAAATCGTCTTGAACAAGAATTGATTTACTACATAGAGAAACTTGACATCAACGAAGAGAAGCAAAGACTTGCTAACCACCTCAAATACTTCCGTGAGACGATGAAAGAGAGTGGACATGGTGTAGGAAAGAAGCTCGGTTTCATTGCTCAAGAAATGGGTCGTGAGATCAATACTACTGGTTCTAAGAGCAATCAAGCTGAGATGCAGAACATCGTCGTTAAGATGAAAGACGAGTTGGAACAGATTAAGGAACAAGTGTTGAATGCGCTGTAAAGACCTCCCCCAGCCCCTCCGAAGGAGGGGAGTGCCTAACGGGATAAAGTTGGATAAAGGTAGTCACTACAATTGGAGATAATGAGGATATTGAATAAGTGAGTAAACATGCCTTCTTCTGAAAATAAGGAATAGTATCGCAAATAAGAAACATCTCCTATGTCACAATATTCATAGATTATCAAACAAACTAAGTCGAAGCCATGGAAAAGAAAGATAAAGGACACTGTTATTTTGGGAACCTTCACTACCATACCAATGATGCTTCTACTCATCAGCTGCTTTGTCAAAATGCAAAATATAATAGGAAACATCCTACTGAGGCAGAGGCACTTTTATGGGAATACCTTAGGGAAAAACAATTAGGTGTACGTTTTCGCCGACAACATCCTGTCTATGACTATATCCCTGACTTCGTCTGCCTTACATTAAACCTTATAATAGAAGTTGACGGAGGATATTACACTATAAAGGAACAACGATTAAACGATGAGAAACGAGATGCCTACCTTGCATCCTTTGGTTTTCATATCATACGATTCACCAATGAAGAAGTGCTTTACGATCTCAATAATGTATTAAACAAAATAAAAACAGCTATGAACAAACTTTCATCTGAAAACCAATCTGCTAATACGACACCAACAGCAAAGATACAGGAAGACATTTCTAATTTCACTTCGTCTCCTAACATATCCCAAGACTGTCCGTTAGGCACCCCCCTCCTTCGGAGGGGTGGGGGGAGGTTACTCATCCTCTCTGCTCCTTCTGGTGCTGGCAAAAGCACCATCGTTCAGTGGTTAATGAAGGAACATCCCGAATTGAAATTGGCTTTCTCCATCAGTTGTACTACTCGTGCACCACGTGGTACAGAGCAGAATGGTGTGGAATATATCTTCCTCTCACCAGAAGAGTTCAAAGAGAAGATTCATAATGGAGAGTTTTTAGAGTTTGAGGAGGTCTATGAGAATCGCTTCTATGGTACATTGAAATCACAAGTAGAAAACCAGGTAGAAGCTGGTCAGAACGTAGTCTTTGATGTAGACGTTAAGGGCGGATGTAATATTAAGAAATTCTATGGTGAACGTGCTTTGAGCTTATTTATTCAACCTCCATCTGTAGAAGAGCTCCGTCGTCGCCTTGTTGGCCGTCAGACTGATAGTGCTGAAGCCATCG
Organism: Prevotella sp. C561; assembly: GCF_000224595.1. Classification (NCBI taxonomy): domain Bacteria; kingdom Pseudomonadati; phylum Bacteroidota; class Bacteroidia; order Bacteroidales; family Prevotellaceae; genus Prevotella; species Prevotella sp. C561. Next base: position 17,963 of record NZ_JH114141.1, read on the forward strand.
AGAATCGTCTTGCTAAAGCATCCTACGAGCTTACCTTTGCTAAGAATTTTGATAGAGTCATTGTCAATGACGACCTTGAAAAGGCAAAACAAGAGACATACGAGATTGTAAAAACATTTTTAGAAGGATAAGAAACTTCCCTCAGGTCTCCAAAGAGATAGACCTTAATGGGAACACTAAGAGGAAGAACCTCTTTATCATAAAGTTTAGAATTTCGGACATAACAGTCGCCTCTATGTTAATTCAAGTGATTAGTTCCACAACAACCTCTCTATGAAACCATCAACTAACTTTATTCCGTCAAGCTCTCCCGTCCCTTCGGAGGAGTCGGGAGAGATTTCCATTGGTATCTTTGGAGGCTCCTTCAATCCTATTCATAACGGCCATATTGCGTTAGCTGAGGCTTTTCTTAAGAAGAAGAAATTAGACGAGGTGTGGTTCATGGTGTCTCCTCTGAACCCTTTCAAAGTTAATCAACAACTTTTAGCCGACCACCTTCGATTGGAATTAGTACGTAAAGCGACTGCTGATAACCCACGTTTTAAGGCTTCGGACTACGAGTTTCATCTTCCAAAACCTTCTTACACATGGAACACTCTACAGCATCTTAGTAACGACTACCCCACTCATCGCTTCACACTTCTCGTTGGTGGTGACAATTGGGAAGCCTTCGACCGATGGTATCATGCAGAGGATATCCTCACTCACTACCCTATCGTAGTCTATCCACGACACAACCAAAGAATCTCAGAAACGTCACTGCCCCATGGTGTCACTATCCTTCAAACACCTTTTATTGATATCAGTAGTACAGATATACGCCAACGAGTAAGCCAAGGAAAAGCTATCGATGGTCTGGTACCTACAACGATCATCTCTGATGTTCAGCGCTTATATTAAGTTGTTTCACAAGAGCAGTTTACAATAGTAGATTATCCATATTATATACAGTCGAGCAAATAACCGACTAATAATAGGATGCTTTTACTAACTTGCAATTGTCCCCTTCACCTATTATCTCCCCCTTTTCAAAAGTCAAACATCAACTCTTTGTTACTCTAAATGCGGTAGCAGTAATTCCTGTTCTTCGCTTGTAGAACTTGCACAACGAACTCAAAGACACAAAGTTGTACTCATCAGCAATCATCTTCAAAGACTTATTAGAATAACGCAATTCAAGTTCTATAAGCGTAATCAGGGTCTTATCAATCCACTCTTTCGCTGTAATCCCTGTCTCCTTCTTAATGATCATTCCTAAATAATGGGCAGTCATGCACAATTCTGATGCATAGAACTCTAATTCATGTTCCATCTTAGCATTCTCATTTACCAATCGAATGAACCGCTCCACCACCTGCTTATTCCTCGACCAGCCACCTCGTGACTCTGTTGTCATCTGTTTATACTGTGACTGCGCATAATTCAATACAGAAACAAAAAGGAAGTGTAATGTCTCATCACTTACTGACTGAAGAGATGACAAACTATAGAGCATTTGCGTATATTGCTCCCAGACCATTTGTTCCTTCTCATCCAAATGAATAGAGAAACATAAATCTGGAGAAAGAAATAACTCTGGTAACTTTCCACCAAAGACCATACGCATAAAGTCTTCTGTCATCGTAAAGCCATCAAAAGTCGTATCATGACCAAAGGCATCATCATTAACTGTTGCTCCCCAGTTAATAAACAACAAGTCACCCGGCTTACAATGATACTTCTTATACCCAATAGTAGGCTCACACCATCCCCTCTTAACCATCGCTATTCTTGCTACATTTGCTTTTACAGGATAGTTATTATCAAGGAGCGGCTTAAAGAAGCTGTTACAATTACGTGTAATAAGAAATTTAGAACCAACATAGATGTCGCCCTCTATATGTGCTCTCTCATTCCTTACAAAAGACAGAATGTCTCTGAATTCCGATACCATCATTTTCGTTTTTCGTTTTTTCTAATTTAGTTCAAATTATTTTGTAAAATTAATGAATATCCTCGACATATTAGACAAAATGACCAAATTATTTCATTAATACGACAGTTTTATGCTACAAACAGCAACTATATTTACGAAATAGCAACTAAATGGGGATTATATTCCATGTGATAAAGTACATTAATAACAAAAAGGGCAGACCCTTGTCACAAAGAGTCCACCCTCAAAACAAAGAGGTTAAATACTTAACTCACATTATTATTTTATTATAAAGACTATTTATCCAATAAGTCCATACATATATGCACAAAGGGCAATCATCATCAACGAGCATACACCAAGTAAACCCAATGCAACACGTTTCAGTATTTCTTTCATGCGATTGTGCATCATCTCTTTATAGAAATAGGCTCTTGCATCCATCATTTCAGAATGATGTGATAGTCGTATCATAGGTTATTCCTCCTCTTCCCAAGCTGTGAATTCATAAATAGGCTTTGCTGCTACCTCATCGTCATCATCAAGGTCACCACCTTGACCAGGGGCTGTAGAAGACACGCGAGGACTTGTCTGTAAGACTGCTGTATGGTCGTCCATCAATCCCTCTGCCCTTAGATCACAACAAAGTATCTCCGGTGTTATATATTCTTTCTTTTCCATTATCTTATCTCCTTTAATTTTCTTTTTTAGTGAACTTGCTAATCATGATGCTTCTTTTAGCTGTAGGGGAGCCGTTATGATTATGGACACTCAGACATCCCCTACAACATAAAAGCATCTTAGATTATTCTTACTTCAATACTACCTTCTTACCATTGTGGATGAACACACCATGTTGTGGGTTCTCTACACGCTGGCCCTGTAAGTTATAATAAACATTATTGTCTACGACATTGTTGTTCTCTACTGTTTCGATAGCATTTACAATGTTATGATCCTCACCATCGTCAAAGACAAACATTACCTTTGCAGAAGCAGACAAAGTTACCTTTGGACGAGCAACAGCCTTATGAACAGGGATCGTACGGTCAGTTCCTATCTTGAGAGGCTTAAAGATACCAGCAGTTGTCATTGCGAAGATTGGGTCAGAAGTAGATGACTGCTTCTTTGTATCCTTCACCGTCACACCTTCCATGATATTATTTGAAAGACTATATGTAACATTGTCCTTCTCACCGATAGCATAGTAGAAGTCTGCAGGAGTACTTGCTCCACTACGGCTCTCCAGTAACACACCTGTTTCTGCAGGTACATAATCATAGTCTGTTACGTGAGTATTACCATAATTAATACTCTTCATGATGAACTTAGTAGTCTGTACACCAGTAGCATCTGTCTCTGTTGACATACCAGCAGTCTGCGTAATGAAAGCACCAATGCGTCCTGCTTCATTGTTTTCACGTGCATAGATACCGAGATCAGCATCAAACTCACGTGCGAAAGTACCATACCAATGTGCTATATTAATCTCACCAGGTATCTTATAAGATGTCTGCCCTGCATAACGAGACCAACCAGTAGCAGTCTTATAAGCATTCTCAGCAGACTTCTTTACATAGACCTTGAGGCTTGGTTCAAACTCCTTCTGGGTATAGTTACCTAAGTTGTCAAAGTATTCCCACTTGGTTACACTCATATCCTTTGTAGGCTCAGTAGCGGTGAAGTAGATACGCTTAACACTTGAAGTACCATTACTCTTCTTGAAGGCATCGAGACCTACATAATCAAGTGTATTCTTAAAGACAACCTCCTGTATATTAGTTGTGTTGTCATTCATTGCATAGTCGCCCCAAAGGCGTACCTCGTATGTGTTGTTATTGTCATCTATTACGGTTGGTTTTACGACGTATGTATAGACGTCTGCTTGTGTACCAACAATCATTACAGCCTTCTTTGACAATGGGAAGTATTCTGTTGTACCATTGCCAGCACCATTAGTTTCTTTGAAGAAAGAGACACCTCTGGTACGGAACTGACTCCATAACGGATCACTATCAAATGCTGCTTTAGCATCTTTACGTACACTAAGGTCTATCTTAGTCTTATCTACATTAGCAGGATTGAATGCTGATGCTGCAACATCAGTAATAGGAGTCTTACCTAAGAAAGCAATCGTATTCAAATTACCAACACGGTCGAAGGCGAAGTCTTCAATCTTCTTTACCTTCTCTGGGATTGTTACGTTCTCAAGAGCCTGTACGAAATAGAATGCTTGCTTACCGATTGTCTCGATAGTTGGAGGCAACATTGTATAATAGGTATTGGCCTTTGCTGGAGGGAATGATACTAATGTCTTCTTATCTTTACTCAATAAGAAGCCATCTACACTGGAGTAAACGGTATTGTTCTTATCTACTGTAAATTTCTCAAGTTTAGCACATTCTTGGAAGCCTGTAGCGTCTATTGTGGTCACACTTGCTGGGATGACAACCTCCGTCAAGCTCGAACAAGTATTGAAAGCATCCTTACTAATCGTTGTAACAGTACTTGGAAGCTCTATTCTCTTTAATGCTTTTGCATATTGGAATGCGCCTTCACCGATAACTGTCATCGTAGCAGGTTGCTTGAAGGTGATAGTCTCCAAGCCAGAAGCACCATTGAAAGCTCCTCTCTCAAGAACAGTAACCTTCTCTGGAATAACAAAGCTCTTCAATTTATCATCGCCACTAAAAGCATCTTTCTGAATCTTATTCAAGGTAGAAGAACCCTCAAAGGTAAACTCTTCAAGGTCCTTACAACCATTGAAAGCACCCTCATTAATGGATTGTAACTGTGAACCATCTGCAACGGTAACCTTCTTTAATTTAGTTGAGCCAAAGGCACTCCAACTAACAACTTCTAGTGATGCTGGTATGTTAAGTTCGGTTAGTCCTGAGCCTTGGAAGGCAAACGTACCGATTGTCTTAATCTTAGCTGGTGCTTCAAAAGTAATGTTCGCTAATTTTGTAGTTGCTTGGAAAGCATCATTATCAATTATCTCAAGATTACTATTGAAGGTCACCTTGGTTACCTTTTGAGCATAGTAAAAAGCTCTGTTACGAATCTTCTTTGTGGTTGGTAAAGTAGTATATTCACCAGCCTTACCGGCAGGGAACAACACAAGTTCCTCCTTATTCTTTGTGTAAATGACCCCATTATCAGCTGCATAATTAGGGTTTGCTGGGTCTACATCAAAGGCAGCGAGGTCATTATTACCACCGAAAGCTCCATCTTCTATCGTATCAACAGAAGGACCAAGCAATACATTTCTTAATTTAACAGCCTTGTCAAAAGCTCCTTTAGCGAGTTTCTTTACACCATTCAATTCGATAGCTGTAAGTCCATTAACCTGTGCGAAGGCTGCTTGCTCTATAGACTCCACACCATCTGGAATCTTATAAACACTTGCGTTAGGCTGCCCTGTCACACCTTGATAAGCTGGATTAGTTGAAGGAGAACCTGCTTTCCCATTTGGATAAGCAATCAACTTTTTACCATCAGCCGACAAGAGGACACCATCAACAGACTTAAATGCCGTGTTACCAGCAGCAACAGCAATCTCTCTAAGGTTCTGAGCACTTGTATAACCATTGAACTCTGCTGTTGAAGGTGATTCCTTTAACGAAGCTGGTAAAGTAATTTTTGTTAGGTAAGATGCACGTTGAAAAGCATTTGTGTATACACCATAAACACCTTCTGGCACTGTATATTCTGCATCAGGTCTTGCCAAAGGATATGCAGCTACCCACTCTTTTGAATCCTTCTTCTCGATGAGTACACCATTATCAGAGCGGAAGTTTGGGTTCGCAGCATCAACGTTAATTGCTGTAAGGTGGCTTATCTGACCGAAAGCACCACTTTTGATTTCAGTGACAGATTTTGGTATTGTGATACTTGTGATATGACCACCCTTAAACGCATTAGCCTCAATCGATACGATAGTGTTAGGCATCGTGACAGATGTAGCATTAGGAACTGTACTGTTATTAGCAATAGCCGTTACATTAAAAGTGTACTGGTTATTAGGGTCCGCAACAGTTGCAGGAATGTTTACTGTAGTGTTAGTAGATGATACGAACGCCACATTGTAAGTTTTGGGGATGCCATCATGAGCCTCATCCATCGTAGTAACCCTGTACGTGTTACCATCCCGAGTGAAAGTGTCGTTCACTATCAATGCGTTTGCATTAGACACATACAGCAATGCAAGCAGTACGAACAAAAGGAATTTAATTTTCTTCATTTTTCGTCTTTAGTTTTAATTATTTGATATATCTTTTCCTTCTCTATTCAAAAGGGGTCTTTATCAAAAGCTTTGAGTCTTGCGATGATGTCACATAATTATATATATACCAATCATTACCCAGACACACTGTACAACGGATAGCCATCTTCCAGTCGTTAGAAAGACTCTCACGGAGTAGAACTTTGAGTTATTAGGCCGCCTCAGCGTGCTTGAATATTTTTGTCCTGACACCTATGTGGAGATATCTTAATTTTAGTATTGCAAAGTTAAAGCAAACCGCTTATAAGAAGATTATCGAATAATTGTTATAAATTTCCTTTTTATTCGTTTAATTTTCCTTTCCTTCTTTATTATTGCCCTTTTAGTTAAGCACTCCTAATCAAAGTTAAGTTGACCCGTAAAAATTACGATTATGAATATTATTTACACTTACAAATAATCTTACTAACTCTTGCTCGCCTTATATACAAATGTCATGATACTAAGAACAAAAGTAGTTCACCTCGAAAAGCGACTGCTATTACCTATTTAAATAAGGAAGACAAACACTCCTATTACCCTAATTTAATTTTAGTTTTAGTTGCTGTCATTTTAACATTTGAAGGATATCTTTTGATTATCAAGGTATTAGGAGCACACAAGACATGACTGATATGACAGGAAAATCATTTTCATATCAAATAGAGATAATAAGGAAGAATAACAAACAAGAGGGCTGGGGACACTTATCAGTCCCCAGCCCTAAGAGCTTATAAATAAAAGAATACTTATCAAGAACGAGGAGGATTGCGTGAGAACACATCTCTCTAAACAATCCATCACCTTATATTATATCTCATTCTTGAGTTTCTGGAAACGTTTCTGACACCGTTTCTTATAATTGTATTTGAAGATATGCTTTTCTATTTTCCGCATATTATAGGTAAACGAGAAACAAACCTTATCAAGCCATTTTGGCTGCTCATCCGTATAGATAGAACGTGGAATCCTTACGAAATAGAGGTCGGCTATTGTGTCGAATGCCGAGAACTGTCGATGACTCCGCTCAAAAAGCCATACTTCGGAATAGAAGCGATTGGTAGAGATAACGGCTTTGTCAAATGCTGGGAGGGTCCTTATATAAGCCGACTTAGCCCACCAGAAACTACCAGAATACATGGTGTAGTTGCGTGGTGGCCATCGATAACAGCTATAAGTATCGTATCCTTCATTCAGAACATTCACGGCAACCTTCCACTTATCAAAGATGAAATATTCTAACATCTCTCTCCAAGCCTCTATCTTCTGCTTAAAAGAACGAAAGAGACGGTCGTTAGAGGTTAGCGACTGGTAAGAGATGCCCTTCGTATGGAAGTAATAGAAGAGACAATCCTCCTTTTCAGACAGTTGCTTAATAAACTCTAAAGCAGGATACTCATACCGCTTAGGATCGGTGACATTAGATATTATCACGAGCTTATCACTATTGATAATACGCTTCAAACATTCCACATCTGCTTGATTGCCAGCTATACAACTCACGTAGAAAGTCGTTGTCGCATCCAGCAGACCGCTCTTACGCAGATTATCTATCTGCCTTCTCACCAATGGCTCCCATCCAGTGTCTAACATGACATGATAAACACCATAGATAGGCAGTTCATTCTTCGGGTCGCCCTCCCATCTTCGCAAGTCTTTTCGGTCGTAGACATGGAAGAGACTCTCTCTTATCCGTTGTAGAAAACTACTCATACCTGCTCTTCCTCCATTGAAAGGATGAGTCGACGGAACATCTCCTTTAACCCATAATGAGGTTTCCATCCTAACTCCTGAATACGCTGTGTGGCAAGTCTGAGCTTGGTTGTTGGTGAATATCCTAAGCCCTCTTGTGGCTGTATCACCACCTTCACTTTCTGAGGATTAAACGTTGATGCAACCAACTCTGCCATCTCACGGATAGAGATATAAGTGTCTTCGTTTGCTACATTGTATGCCTCGCCATCCTTACCATGCAAGAGAATATACAGCATTGCCGTAACGGCATCTATCGTATAGCAATAGCAACGACTGAGCTCGCCTATCGTATGTAGGATGATATCCTCATTCTTCATAACACTGCGTGCAAACTGTGCAAAGACCCGATTGTCATTACCATTCACACCAGCACCGAAAGTCTGTGCCAAACGTGCCACCTTCACGTGGACACCATACTCGTCTGCATAATTATGGCACAATGCCTCGGCAGCTCTCTTTGCTAACGGATAACTGCTACGAGTTGCCATTGGGTCAAGATAGCCCTGCATGTCTTCCGTAAGTGGGCGTCGGTCGTCAGTGACAGTACCATATACTTCTAACGTTGAGGCTAACACCATCGAACTTACTCCATTCTGATGGGCGTAAGACAATAGGTTTTGCATACCCCCATAGACGGTATTCATCGTCTCTACAGGGTGTTCAACAAAATCTTTTGAAGCTGTCGGGGCAGCAAAGTGGAAGAGATAGTCTATCTTTTTCGTGGGTGTAAATGGTTCAACACAAGAGAAGTCGTAGGAATAATAGCTGATTTCATCGCTTGCCTGACCAAACATTCTCTCTGCTCTCTGCACGTTCCTTACAACAGCCACCACGTGTAAGTTGATACCTTTTTCTGTGTGTAGAGCCAACAGGCAACGTACCATACACGCGCCCAACAAGCCTGTTGCTCCCGTTACAGCTATCGTCTTCCCTTCCAATGCTGCTGAGAAAGGAAACGTATCAGCAAAATAGCTTATATCTTCTTTTAGTATTCTTTCCTTCATCCTTACCCTATAAAGTTATAAAATTCCCCATTCCATCGACACATAACAACACCTTTACAATCCGAATATCTGCTGATCCTCATGCACCTTCACCATCGCACGCAGCACAAAAAAGTCTGTTGGGGTTGTAATCTTAATATTCTCCATCGGTCCGATAATCGTCCCTAACTTATACCCATAGTGGCTCATCATCGTACAAGAATCGATGAAATCGGCTTTTCCTTCCTCCAAGGAGCGTCGATGAGCAGTTATTATATCGACCAAACGGAAACTCTGTGGTGCACGAGCAATGAACGAATCGGCACGTGAAGGAATCTCCAAAGCATCGTCAGCCTGCTTCACGATAAGTGTTTCTGTTGCTGGGATACAAGTGATACAACTCCCGACCTCTTCTACTTTCTTGATGTTATCCGTTATTGTCTCTTCTGTTATCAGCGGACGAACACCATCATGAATAAGAACGGTTGTCTCTTCATTGCTTACACCCTTGCTCTGTGCATATTCCTCTGCAGCACAGAGTCCCTTGTAGATAGACTCCTGTCCAGACTTTCCACCTGGTATAATCTTCACTACCTTATTAATCTCAAACTTACGGAGCTGCTTCTCAAGGAAAGGAATCCAGCTTTCAATACATGCTACAACGATAGCATCTATATCTGTGTGGTTGTCAAACAACTCTAATGTATAGATGATTATCGGCTTTCCGTTTAGGTCAAGAAACTGCTTAGGGCGCGACTTCGTGTGCATACGTAGTCCAGAACCTCCTGCAAAGATTACTGCTATGTTCATACTTATATTTGGTTAATTGTTATTTTGAAGATAGAGATATCACTGGCTACTAATACCTACATTACTACACTATCCTACTACTTAAAGACAACATCTATCTTGTGTCTATCACGCTTGTCCCTTGGTGGTAAGTCCATGTAGTTCCCATAGGCGATACGACATAACTCATCGGCATCGGCTGGCCCTTCAAAGGTATGACCTTCAAAGACGATGTCTTTATGTGGTATCATGCAACGACGCGGGTTCTGCTCATAAAACCATGCACCGTAAGAGTGCATATAGAGGTCGGGATTACCGAATAGTTTCCCTATAAAGCGGAACACTGGAAAGACGATGACATGTAGGAACTTATAACCCATTTGCGCCAACTGAGGGTAACGACCAGCTAACTTTGTATTCACATTGACCGATAGCTTGGCTGCCAAACGCTGCAACCAAGGAATCATGTTACCCTCATAGGGGAAGATGTCTACATGGAGTCCTCTAAATTTCTGCGCCTCGTGCATTCTTCGGTCAGCACTCTGCTGATTATCATGACTCCTGTTCTCGCTCTTTAAGTCACGTAGACAAGCCCATTCCTTATAGAAACCAGGGTCGGTATCGTTGTCTTGTAAGACGAATTGAGGGTGTGGATGCGCCTTCAGATAGTCACAGAGACGTTTGAAATCCTTATAGTCTACAACCATATCAATGTCGTCATCCCAAGGAATAAACCCTCCATGGCGCATTGCCCCTAACACATTTCCCCCATCAAGACGGCAAGGAACACCTATCTTCTTCGCTGTCTCTTGCAGATAGATAGCCATATCGAGTAGCCTCAACTGTGCCTGTCGTAGCACAGAGCCGTCTGGGTTATATTCCTGTCGGAGGCTTTCTTGTGTCTCTCCTGTGTTGAAAGTTTCTTTCATCTTCCGTTATTATACTTGTTGCAAAGATAATAAAAGAATATGACTTCACCTTCTCTCTCTATAAAAACTTATCCTTCAATATTGTTATTAAAACCAATATACATATATATGCACGGCCGAGAGGTCACAAAGGGAGAGGTGGTACCACTTGCTTTAAGCCCTGTGTATTCTGTTCTTCTGTGTAAATCTGTGAGAAATAGAACGCACCCTCTCTATGAGATAACACACAAACAACTCGCTGGAGAGTTTTTTCTCTCACAGAACTCACAGATTTAACAGAACATTTCAACCAACGTTTCGAACTCACAGAACGCCTCCGGCATACAGATATCACAGAGGCCTTTCAACTAAGATTGGCTGTAACGTTCTGTGAAATCGGTTGACTTAATGTCTCTGTGGAATGCTGTGTGTTCTGTTCTTCTGTGTAACTCTGTGAGAAAAAGAAATATCTTCTATGAGAGAAAATATCACAGAGTTTTCCCTACAAAGATACTAATATAGGGCATAAGAACGTTAAACATACAAACAGATAGTATGAGAGACTGGCGGTGATTACTCCACATCCTATGAGGGATAAGTAGCGGGAAGAACCGCCACGAGGATAGACTTGAAACAAGAAGAGGCCCTTCAATGTTCAAGAACATGCCTTTCAAGGGGCAAGAAGACGCCCTTCTTGAGGCAAGAAGGGCATATTCTCAAACGCTATTCATAACACGCTGATTTATTGTGGGTTATATATCAGCTTTTTCGAGACTGTTTCCTCCTATTGTAAGAGCGTTAAACGCTAACATTTATACAGGTTCTCTACCGTCAGAAAGGTGCTCATCCAGCACAGCTTTTACAGCTAACATCAGCAGAGACACTCATTCTCTCTGCTGACAAAAGACCATCATGAACTCCCAACAGTACGAAATCATTATACGAAATGTGTACACAACAGCACAATATCTATAGGAAGGTTCGAAGCGCATTAAGCTACTTGATGTGGGCAGAACTGTTATGGCTGATATTCAATTGGATATCACCTTGGAAATTATGGAGCGATGCAAACACCTTGATTGTTTGCACATTACCTTGGTTGATACTCTTCTTTCTCATACGATATATCAAACGGAAATGGGAAGAAGAGGGTAATGCCAGTATAGGATGTTTGTACACAAGCACGTGGATGACCGTCCCACTTATCATTGCACTACAACTCTTTTATCTTTGGATATCACCGCTATTCGACAAAAGCAACGAGATTGTGTACGAGGACACCCATTATCGGGTTACTATCCTTTATGGTTTCCTCGCTACAAATACTGACTTCATACGGATAGACGAGGTTTTCGGGCCTTTTCATCGTGAAGTTTATCAAAGCGAACGCTACGGAATTGACACGAAGAAATTGAATAGTACTACAGCCATCGAAGCCTTCCTAAAACAACAGAAACAGTAGGCAGCTGTCTAACTCACGATAACAAGCGATTTTATTAAAACTAATTTTCCTGTCATTCCTGTCATGTATTGAAGGTAGATAACCCGCTGTTTCTTAGCCTCTTACCGCAAATGTTAAATATGACAGCAAATGAATTTAAAACTAAATTAGGGGTTTGTGTAATCATTTTATGCCCCTCTTAGGGTAGACTTCACCCTCTCATCTTTCTGAAAAAACGCCCTCATCGGGATCGTTCGACCATCCTCTCAGGAATACATTACAAAGGTTATGATATTTGGCATTTCCAAAGAAAAACGCTACATTTGCAAGTTATATAAGGTAAACATAAAAAGATAGGAGCAAAGGAAAGGGGGACTCGCTATCACAAAGACCAATAAAGTGCTTCAAAAAGGATGTTAGTGCGAGGGAAAAAAACGCAACGGCAGACAAGCAGAGAGGCACTTCACAAAAGAAAAAAGTGACTACGTATCACAGAGATACAAACAGAATGGAAAAAGAAACACTAAAGGAAAAAACAGCCAAAGGGCTCTTTTGGGGTGCATTGAACAATGGTACAATGCAGCTACTGAATATTGTTATCGGTATATTCTTAGCTCGCCTACTCACACCATCAGACTATGGTTTAGTGGGGATGTTAGCTGTTTTTACAGCGATTGCAGGGGCATTGCAGGAAAGTGGATTTACTACAGCACTTGCAAACATGGAACATCCCACTGACAATGACTATAACTCTGTATTCTGGTTTAGCGCTATCATGGGGTGGGTATCCTATAGCGTACTATTCTTTTCAGCACCTTTAATAGCCAACTTCTTCCACCACACAGAGCTTATCAACCTATCTCGTTTCCTTTTCGCATCCCTTTTGTTCTCATCATTAGGAACTGTTCCCGCAGCTTATCTATTTAAGAACATGATGGTAAAAGAGACAGCCCTTCTGCGTATCACAAGTCTTATCATCTCAGGAGTGGTGGGTATCGTGTTAGCCTTAAAGGGTTATGCCTATTGGAGTTTGGCCTGGCAGCAACTGCTTTATATCACCCTCACGAGTCTTTGGCGCTTCTTTATCATTCCTTGGCGTCCCTCATTTCACATCGATTTCAAGCCCGTCAAGAGGATGTTTCCTTTTAGTTATAAGATACTCGTAACGACCATCATCAATACAATTAGCCAAAACATTCTAACCTTTATCTTCGGTCGTTTATATTCTGCAAAGGTGGTGGGCAACTTCTCTCAAGCCTTCAAGTGGGACACAATGGCAAGCACGTTTGTCTCAGGAACAGTGTCACAAGTAGCGCAACCGGTATTGGTAGAGGTGAATAATGACCTCAAAAGGCAAGTAAATGTGTTTAGAAAAATGATGCGTTTTACCGCCTTTTTGGTCTTTCCCGCTATGTTCGGATTAGCGATGATATCGCACGAATTTATCATTCTTCTTATTTCAGATAAATGGATAGAGAGTATTCCTTTGTTGCGTATTCTTTGTATTAGCGGGGCTTTCCTACCTTTTTATACAATGTATCAAAACCTCATCCTTAGTCGAGGTAAGTCTGCTGTTTACATGTGGTGTACGATCTTATTAATCGTAGCACAGGTAGGACTCATTATCCTATGTTACCAACAAGGAATCGTCTTCATGGTGAGTGTCTATACAGTTATTACTGTTCTTTGGTTGGGTGTGTGGCAGTTCTTTGCACATAAAGAGATTGGCATACGCCTCATAGATATCCTTAAGGATATTTACCCTTATCTATTAACATCTGTTGCGGTAATGATTTCTACCTATCTTATTACCATGTGGATACAGAGTCTTCTACTGCTTTTACTGACGAGAGTCGTCTTGGCAGCCCTACTCTATTATATCGTAATGAAGATGGGAGGTTCGCAAACACTAAAGGAATGTCTCAATTACTTTCATCGTAAGAAAGGATAATAGCATTAATCTTAGTGGTACATGTACAACTGCATGATAGGATAAAGCATAGCACGAAGTAGCTTAATAGGTCCACCACCTGATGTATGAAAGAGCTTCTTATAGTTCTTCGTTAGTAGATATTGTAAACGTAAGAAAGCAAAGACGCCCTGCTTGGTCTCCATTCGCATTGCTTCTCGGGCTTCGATGAAATCGGCTATATTTGAATGTAAGCCCTCCATCAGCATAAGCTTACCTTGAAAGATGGGAACAACCTTCTTGCGTATCTCTTTATAATGGTTCAGACTCCACGTTAACTCAGTGAGAGCGTTCCTCCATGAGGGTAGACTACTACTATAATCATTGTAGGTAGTAGCCTCTGCATGGCGTCGGAAGTTCACTAACACTTTATTACAATAAACGATACTGTCGTAGGATGCGGCAATAATACTCAATACTGCATCGTAAAGGGTGACCTTATAAATAGGACTCTCGAGGGGTGGTAAGAGATTAATCAATGCTCGCTTACATAACAATGTATGGCCCGGTAGACCTAAGAACATCATTCGAAAAATATTCACATTGCGTGGTCTGTTGTCGAAATAAGCAAAGGAACCATCCGTCGAGAAGGGGCGTGAGTGTCCACTACATAGCAACTTATCTCCTATACAACGCATCTGTGTCTCTATCTTATCCCTCTCCCAGATATCGTCTTGGTCGGAGATAGCAATGTAATCACCTGTTGCACGATGCAATGCAGAAAGAAAGTTCGCATTAACACCATGTTCGCCTTCATTCTTAAAAGTACGAATAACAGCATGTTTTGACGCATACGCTTGTAGTATCTCCCATGTATGATCCGTCGAACCATCATCTTGAATGATAATCTCATGGATAGGATAAGACTGAGCGAGCAGTGAGTCTATCTGCTCCCTCACGTATTTCTCACCATTGTAAGTGCAGAGGACTATTGACACAGAGGCTTTGTTTTCCATAACTTTACTATAGTGTGAAGATGACGAGCGTACTATTATAAACAATGAGATAGAAAGCTATCAAGGCCGTCAGTAGGGTGATAGCATGCCTAATCCCACCTTTCATTGACTTTATCAAGCAACCTATACACAACGGTATGACATAAGCCCAATGCGCAGTCATTATATATACCTCGTTAATACCAAACCCTAAGCCTATATGAAGTATCATGTCAAGGGCGAAGAATGACAAACACATCCACATCAGCTTACTACGTTTACCAGCCCAGATTCCGCCTAAAAAGAGTAAGACGATAAGACCTTCTACAATATAGTTTACGACCCAGTTATAACTAACAAAGACTGGGCGATCGCGAATAACATCACATAACGTGTACTTCTGGTGCAACTGTATTGACTCACCAAAGAGGTTCTCAACGAGTGTCTCACAGCGAGAAGTAGTCACATCTGTCCAGTTCAAGAACGGTTGTTTACTCACTGGCGTACCAGAATGAGCATATTGTGGTGCGCTATACTTTGCCTTCAGCTGCGCCTTTCGGTGCTTTTTCCATAGTAACGCAAACGCTTCTGCCTGTTGTTGACTGTCTTTAAGATGCGTAGTATCGCTGAACTCTTTCCACATCTTGGTCTTCTCGTCCTTTACAGCTTTCTTTTCGTGTGCCTTTCGTGTGTTGACACTATCGGCAACGAACGTTTTGTACTCCCAAAGACCAAAGCTCCAGATTGCTGCAGCAGGTAAGATGACAACAAGAATAAGGTTCTTAGGATGAAAGAAACGCTTCCCCCTTGAGAAAAGATCAGCTAATAACACCTTTAACCCATTATTAAGTGATACGCCAGCAGTAAGGATAAAGAAGACTATCGTCTGCCATCTCTTCAATGGTTTATGCTCTGTCATCTGCTTACCTGTCACATAAATCACTAAGAGAATGAGGAATAACGAAAGAATGAAATGGTCGGGAGAGATAGCTGCTAATAGTACGTATGCGAAGGAGAAGAGTAAGAAAGCGAGTACAGAAGACTCTCGTTGCGAGAGGTGAAGAAGCTCCTTTCCTATTCGCATCATCAATAGAAACGCATAAAGAGAACTAAGGAGGAGGACGATGGCAACGAGGAACTGTACACAGTTAATGCCCAACAGGCTCATTAATCCCTGATTGATAAGATAGACTGGATAGTAGAAAAAAGCCAACAAAGGGTGTCTATGCACATCGTAGGCAGTTGTCCAGTCGGTAACAACGCAATAAGTGAGTGGGTCAAAGCCAGACACATGGAACCAATCGAGGAAGTTCTTCCGATAATCCTTTGATATTCTTGAGAACACCGAATAGTAAGGAATAATCACTGTAGCGTGCATGATGAGCTGCCACAGGAGGAATAAACAAACCGAAAGGCGCTCGCCTTTTCTTATCTTAATAAACGTCATCCACATAGCTTACGACATTAAGTAATAGAATGTCTGTCCTGCATTGTAAATCCAAAGGTAGATGGTTAGCATGATTAACGTCACACGCATCACTTTTCGCCATTTCATCGATAATTGTCTCAGTAAGTAACCGTAGGAGATGGGGATGATGAATGCCCATCCTGAGGTCATTATATACACCTCAGTGACGGCAAATCCGAGGATGAGGTGCAAGGTGAGGTCACAAGCAAACCAAGCTAAAAGCATTTTAAAGAACCGCTGCTTATAGCTGAACACAATACCTACGATAAATAAGAGGACTATAAAGGCCTCGATGATATAGTTCACACTCCAGTTGTACTCCACGAAGATGGGACGTTCCCACGACACATCTTTTAAAAACGAACGCTGATGAAGCTGAATGGACTCACCGAAGAAGTTCTCTACAATGGTTGGAATACGTGGCGTAGAGACATCCATCAACTTTGTTATTACCCCATCTCCAGCAGGCTGACCAAGGTGTGTTCGCTGCCATTCATCCCTTTGTTTCTTGTGTTCGAGCACCTTCTGCGGGTTCTTCCTCAGCGTTTCGCTTTCGATATGACGCACAACTGCTTGCTGTGGAACCTCCAAAAGATAATATTGAGACTGTTGAATACCGAGCAACAAGAGCAATGGCAGGACTACTCCGATAGAAATAAACTTACAGGTAAATACCTTCTTTCCATTGGTAAACAAACCTGCTAACAGGGTCTTCACCCCATTTGAAGTTGCCATTCCTGCCGTGAAGAAAGTCAGAACCAACGATTGCCAAGCGGTTAGTAATTGTCCTTTCTTCATCTTCTTCCCCGTGATGTAAAGCGTCAGAGAGAGCAACATCAGAGAAATAACAAAGTGGTCGGGTACCATGGTTGGGATGAGTACGTGTCCAAAAGAGAATAACAACAACGTAAGTAGTCTTGCATCTTTGCGCCTCAACTCCAATACCTCTCGGAAAACTCGGTACATGAAGAGTACTGCATAGAAGGCCGAAAAGACGATAATAACGGCCATGAAATACACAGCAAAGTTATATCCTACATTCTGTATGAGCCAGTCATTGAGCAGATAGAGCGGATAAAGGAAGGTAAGATACAACGGATGACGTGAAGTAACGAAGTGGATACGCCCTCCCGAAACCGTTATCCATGACCAACAATCATAGCCTGACATACGAAAGTTCTTGGTAAAGATACTCCAAAAACCATCATGTGCATCCATGGTGTAGACGTGATAGTGGCTTGCAATCACCATCGCATTGAACGTAACAAAGACTGCTAACATGACGAAAGCCAGCCAGCGTTCTTCTTTCTTCACCTTGAAAATATTAAATATGCGCATTGAGTAGCTTTGATTATTTGGTACAAAGGTACGAATTAAAGCACATTTAACAAAAGAATTTGGTAATGTCAGGCAAAACTTTTATCACTTACGGCAATCAATGGCGTATTTGACTATACAAGTGAGTGGTCTTTTCTAAGAGGTTTTCCACTTCTCACATTCATGGTCTTAGTACTCATTACTCCTTATCGACATGTGTTTACTTGATTCAAAAAAACTATAATTATCTGCGTTAATTAATCGTCCTTTACAGCTGATTCTAATATTCCCATGCGCCTATTCCAGCAATTTCTCCACACTTTAAAATAACAATCAGTGCTATGAAAAATCATTATATGCAATCAGAACAAACGCCCCTAAGACCAGCGTATTACATCTTCTCTAACCGAAGATATAACCTTCAACAAATCAGCACGTTACGAATAGCAACAAAGAAGACGCCCTTCTTGCTTCAAGAAGGGCGTCTTTAACCTGCAAGAAGGGCATATTCTTGAACGTAGAAGAGCCTCTTCTTGGTGCATACTCGGCCTTTTCTCGGAAAGAGAAGGGAACAACCTGTAAAATATCTTGACATTTTCTGTTTACATGGTTAGTATTCTATCACTCACGGAGGATATTTCTTTCTCTCACAGAGGGACTTTCTATCTCTCACAGAAGAACACAGAAGAACAGAACAAACAGATGCCCACAGAGACATTAAGTCAACCGATTTCACAGAACCTTACAACCAAAAGAGGCCTCACCCCCAGCCCCTCTCCGAATGGAGAGGGGAGTGATTACCGAGAGACCCCTGTATGTCATCCATGCGTTTAGCGTCTCTTCTCCATTTCTCAGCAGGCCAATAGGGGTAACCTCACATACTACTCCCCTCTCCATTCGGAGAGGGGTTGGGGGTGAGGCTTGCCCAGTAGGGGTAACCACACATACTACGTCCTTGCCTGCTGGGGAGGGGTTGAGGGAGGAACCAGCTGTAGAAAGGAGGGGAGGCCACCTCCTTTCACTCGCTTCACCAGTTCTATCAAGAAATTTATCCTTACTTCCTACGTAGAAAAAAGCGCACCAATAGGAAATTTATTGGTACACAGATAGCAAACATAGGAATTAAGGCTAACTGCTTACTAAGCCCTAACCAAAGGAAAAGTTGTAGGAAAGTACTTTGTAAGACATAGTTAATAACATGTGAGAAAACAAAACCTAATCCTCGCTTCGTAGTAGACTTCACACGGAAGGTGTATCGCGTTGAGGCAATATAATTGAATGTGAAGCTAACAAGGTAAGCGATGGTATTAGCAATGAGAGGCTGTAACCAGCATATCATCAACAGATAAGTACCGTACTGAATGGCTGCAGCTAATGACCCAACAATGATAAAACGCACGATTTCACCGAGCTTTTTCTTATCTTTCACCTGTCTGCTTCTCATCTTTACTCCGTCTCTCTAAAAGGTTTATAATATGCTTTGTCTGCATGGGCAAGTAGCTCCTTATCTCCTCTACTATCCCCAAAGGCAATCAACTCATAAGACTCACGTTGCGGATAGAGCTCCTTCAATCGACTTACTTTCTCTTGTCCGTAGCAGTTTTTAGTGATAAACCGCCCAGTAAGATATCCTCCTTCCACTTCGATTTGAGTACCTAACACTTGTATCTTTTTATCGATTTCATCGAAGAAAGGACATACCCAGTTATCAACACTCGCACTGATTATGAGTACTATGCTATCCTTGTCCCGTACTGCTTGCTGTAGTTTCTTTATACCAGCAGGCCGAAGTAGCTGCTTGTTCTGCTGGGCAAAGTCAACACATAACCGATTAAAACTATAGAGGCTCATTCCCTTAAAGAACCAAGAGAAGACTCTTTGCTTAGTCTTCCAATTAGGATAAAGATAAAGCTTCATTAATATAAGGAGAGGAGAAAAGAGTAGGAAACCCAAGAACAGACGCACACTCCCCTTTGAAAAGCGGATAAACTCGATGAGTGTGTCCTTGGTTGTTAGCGTACCATCGAAGTCGAAAGCGTATATCTTGTTCATCTCTTATTGGCTATTCTTAAATACATAAATAATAAAGAGGAAGGCAAGTCCGAAGGCTAAGACGATGAGCTGCATGAAACGATCGTGTATCATCACCTTCGTTGGGTCACCACTCTTCTTATCAACAACCGATATCTGGATATAACGAAGTAGTCCTAAAAGTACAAAAACACTGGTCAGATAAAGGTGATCTGTGTGGAAATTAGCGATGGTTTCAGGACTTACTGTGTACATAATGTAGCACACGAGAGTGACACTCGCTGTAATCGTAATGGCTTGATTGATAAACGTAAGATTATAACGAATCGTATTCTGGCGAGGTGCATGGCCTGTCTCGTTCATCTTCACAACATCGTCACGGCGTTTTGCAAAGGACAAGAAGAGCATTAACAAGAATGTCATCAGAACAATCCACTTACTCAGATGAATGTCTGTTGCATATCCTCCTGCCAGGATACGGAGAACAAATCCGAAGGCAACAACACACACGTCAATAATTGCATAACGCTTCAAACGGAGGCAATAACCTATATTTAACAGCCAATAGAAGATTATCACACTGGCTGTCTCAACCTGACGTGCATGCAACAAAAAGGTCGAAATCATCGATAAAGCGAACATCAACCCCATCAGAATATATCCCTGAACAATACTTACAGCACCAGAGGCCATCGGACGATGACACTTAACAGGGTGTTGACGGTCGTCATGAACATCGACAATATCGTTCAGACAATAGATAGATGAGGCCGTCAGACTAAAAGACAGGACTGTGATAAATCCTGCGTAAACCGCTTCCCATTGCAGTAAAGCACCTCCAAAGAAGACTGGAAGGAAGACGATAAGATTCTTAATCCACTGATGTGGACGTATTAACAGTATAAGGTTCTTCATTTTATTCTATTCTCTATGGGCGTTATCATCCCTTTAATTATAGTTTGTAAGAGCCATGCAAATATCAGACTGAGGACAATCGTCACAACAAACTTAGGCCAATAAGACCAATCAGTCCGCTCAAGATAATCGAGTACGAAGTGGGAATGTATCAAATAAAGTTCCAAACTCAATGCACCAAAGACTTTTAGTATTTTGTTCATATACTTTGGTGTATGATGAAGGACTTGATTGAAGAGGATAATCGATGTAAACGTAAGGGGGATATAAAGCATACGTTCAAGGAATAAGGGGAACTGTCCGTGCTTTTCTTGTTCAAGAAACAGACAAGAGGAAAGAGCGATAACGAATGTTATCACTATCATCCAAATAGCCGACCCACCCACTGTTTCTTTCCGTTTCACCGCCTCTGCGATGTTAATACCTATAAAGAAGATGGGCGCACGGCTCCAAAATATCTCTAAATGACCCACTGCTTCATGCAAAGGGGTAATATATTCGACCACAACACACCACATTATCATGATGACAGGAGTCCATCGATAGATAGGATTCTTGGCAATAAGCATCATATAAAAAGGACTCACAAGATAGAAAACCATGATAGCAGGGATATACCAGAACGTTAGCTCGTTGTGCATCCAGAAGTCCCAGTTAATCGTTATATCCCCGATGAGATCGATGATATTCATACTGTGCCCACTATGTCCTGTGAGATTGATGTTAAGGAAATCAGGTATATAGTAGAGACAGGCCATGAAGAGCCAAGTAGGATAGACACGTAAGAAACGTCGAAGATAAAACTTTCGCAGCGAAGGGTGCTTTGTCCAAGAGAACCACAAGCCCATACCGCTCAAGAAGAGGAAGAAATCTACACCGATGTTACCCATTCTCTTCAAGCCAAAGAAGGCATCTTCACGTGGCAGTCCCACATGAAAAAGAATAACGAAGATGATGGCCAATCCCATCAACTCTCCTCGATAACGGCTTATATCAGCTAATTCAATGTTTCTTATCTTCATTTATTGCGATGAAATCGTGTATTTATAAGACTCCTTTACTTTAACTTTGGACTCGGTATCTTCTTCATTAACTCTTTGAACAACCATGCTAAACAAAGTGAAGAGATAATGTAAAGGAGGAGACCCGTCCAATATTCTCCCCCTCGAGAGATTGGAATAAATATCTTTCTTGTGATAGGATGACAGACGAAAAGGGCTGCTGAGATGCTGCCAACCCACGAGAGAACATTCATAACAGAGAAATACTTATTGCCAATTACGCCTTCTATCCAACTGAGTAATCGCACGAAAGTAATAGCGGCGACACATATTACAAGGGGTACAAAATACCATGTTATATAGTTGAAGCTCATCAGTAATATGGCAAATAACGAAAGGACAAAGGCAACAAGGTTTGTAGCAGTCGTCCAGGCGTGTGCGTATCTCGCATAAAGTACACCAAAACCGAATGGCAGCATACCACCGATAAA
Organism: Prevotella sp. C561; assembly: GCF_000224595.1. Taxonomy (NCBI): domain Bacteria; kingdom Pseudomonadati; phylum Bacteroidota; class Bacteroidia; order Bacteroidales; family Prevotellaceae; genus Prevotella; species Prevotella sp. C561. The sequence continues at coordinate 40,145 of NZ_JH114141.1, forward strand.
GTTATATCTCCAGCGGTTCAAAGCCTCACTCTCTGGTTCACAAGATAACTGTATGGCAAAGCAAAGCACTATCAACACAACATTCCACGCCCAATGACGGCGATAAAGGCAAAGTCGATACACGATATACAATTGTATCATAAGCCCAAAGAACCAGTAAGGACCAGGCCAAATAATATCGTCAGGATTGGGAAGAAGATTATTAAAAAGTCCCATTTGACCGATGATATCCATCACATGATAATCGTGGGGAGCGTCTGTAATAGCGTCAACCATCGTAAAAGCCACAAAACCAACTATCATCATACGGAATAGCTTTACCCAATGATATTTGATAAAACCAAAGACTGGAAGACTTGACTGTGCTTGCAGCATACTTGTTGGCACTGTTGGCTGTTGCTTCTCGTACTTCATCGTCAGACCGTAAGCCGATAAGAAGAGGAACACAGGTACTCCATAATGCCCGAAGAACGAAAGGATATGGAAGAAGAACAATTCGTTCCACGACCCCTGTAACACTTGATAAAGTTTGTCTACATTACATTGGAAATACTGGTATTCGTTCTCCTTTACCACTGGACGCAACCAATGGCAGTAATTATGTAGGAAGATTCCGATAATGGCAAGCCCTCTCAACGCATCACACTCTACCCGTGTAAGCAACGCTTCTCGGCGTTCTTTCCTATACTCTGGTGCGGAGTGTTCTGTATATGTATTCTTTTCCTTATTAAACATCCTAACTTTAATAATTAATTTTGTGGTCTTTTACGAATTACTTTACACTTCTCTAATTCATTTCTCTACGTTCACTACCCACCTTACAAGCTATCTTCTCTTTTGACATAGACTTCTGCTTCGGCAAGAGATGCTTCTTGGAAGGACGAGGAAGCTTATCGTAATCTGTTGTATTCTTTAATATTCTCGGTCTCATCTCATTGTATTGTGGACTGAGGATATTATATTCGGGATGATAGTCTTTCGTATGGATACCAGCTAAATAAAGCAACAGATGCGGTAAAGCATCCGTCATATAACGACGATGCTTAGCAGCGATGATTTCTTGGAAAATATCAGGGTGCTTCACAGCATACTTATGTGTACAGAAAATCCAGAAAGGAATTTCAAACTCATAGCGTGCTAAGTCATAATCAATAGCTGCTGAATGTTTGCGACAAATAAAGCCTCTATTACCCTCAAAGCATTCTTCTCCGTGGTCAGGCATATAGATAATGATAGCCTCTTGATTCTCAAAACGACTAATGATAGCATCCACGATGGAGTCATTATATAGGATGGCATTATCATAATCTGCCAAGATACTACGCTGTTTACCATCGAGGTCAGAACGCTTTTCCGCATAGTCATCAGCCGTGAAATGATGACGATCGCTCGGATAACGCTGTTTATAAGTGACATGCTGTCCGAGTAGATGGAAGATAATAAGGTTATGGTTTGTGTTATGTTGCTTTTGATTCTTATCGTAATCATCGAGTAATCCTCGATCAAATCGATATAATTGGGAGTTACGAGAGTCGAACATTGCCGATGAAAGCTCTGGGTGATTTAAGAAGAAACCACCGCTGAAATCATATACAGCCTGCTTCGCTTTCGGTAGGAACTGATTGGTTATAAAAGTAACATGATAGCCTGCCTTACGGAACAGTGAAGGGAAGAGCGGATAATCACACCACTCCCCTTTCTCTCCAACAACGTGTAGAGAGAAGACGTTCTTGAACACAAAGCTGGTTAAGTTCCATGGTGCTACGACATCACTGAACGGTACGAGTAATCCCGATTTTTCCCGTTTAATCTGGCGAGGGGTCGTCGGCATGAAATAACCATATTGTTGTGAATGATGTTTACCATAGCTTTCGCCGATGATAAGGACGATATTTGGCGATTTAAACGAACAGCTATCCACACTTATCTTGTCCTTTGCCTCGATGAGACGGTCGATTTGTTGTGATGCTAACTCATTTGAGAAGATACTGAACACAAGTCGATAGACAGGCAGATAGAACTGTGCACAATCGCTGGTTGTCAGTTCGTGCTCTACAGAACCAATAGTATCTAAGGAGAACATCTCAGCCATCTCTTTCTTATTATGCGCTGACGAGTATGCCGACCAACAGAACAATACAATGCAAAGAGCCCCTAAGACAGGTTGCAGCCGAGCAAATACTCGATACATAACATCCATTTTATCGCTAACAGCAATAGGGAGTTTGATTTTCTGTCCTACTACTACAAGAATCTGCAGAAGCATAATCAGTAGTAATAGTCCGACACTCGAGAAGAGGATATCGGTGGTCATGTAACTACTAAAAAACTCACCCGCCTCACGGCCATCAGTCTCACCTACAAGAAGGAGCATGGAGGGGTTTAATGTAGACTGGAACTTCACCCAACAAAAAAGGTCTGTGATACTTGTTGCGTATGCAATAACATACAATAAAGCACGTATCCATCGACGTACTTTCAAAGGAATAAGTGAAAGGAGAAGGCAGATTATATACAAGTCGAAAAACAACTCTAACCAAAGATTACTATAGACAGTAGCATCAGGATTATTGGTAGGCAATTCCTCATACGACACCACAATGCCGATAAGATACATAAAGAAGAAAAAAGAGGCATTGCCCTTTATCGGCTGATACACCTTGTTTAATAGATTGACAACTTGCTTAATAACTTTCATTCTCTCAACTATATTTACTTGCAAAGTTAACATTATTTTTAGGAGTAGTCAACTTTTACTTGCGTATTTAACATTGTTCTCATAGCATAACAGCTTTTTCACCTTATAATATATGATAAACTCTTCCTCCTTATCATTAGACTTATATACAAGAATAAACAGTATGTTAAGAGGTAAAAAAACATGGCAATAAGATTTATTAGGAGTAATTATTTTTTTATTTCACACGTAATCATTAACTTTACCGCCTAATAAACTCATAAAATCATGGATGATGTATTTTTAGTCTTTCTTGGTCTCGCTTTATTAGCAGCCCCTTTTCTGCTGTTTTTTGTACTTATGTCAAAGATAAATGACATAAATTACACACTTAACAGCATCAGTTTTGAAATCTCCACACTGAAATCCATAATGGAAAAGATGCAGCGTGAAAAGGAGAGCAAACCTAATACTCCAATAGAGACAAAGCAAGAAGAAATCGCTACACAGCCAAAGGAGCAGCCAGAAGAAGCTCCGAAGGAAGAGACAAGACCTACTATTGTTCAAAACACGAACTGGTGGGAGGAAGAGATAAAGAATGAAATAGAGACCAAGGAAAAGACGGAAGAACCAGTAATCACACATGATAGTGAGCAATTAGAGGAACAGGAGACACCAGAGACCGTGGAAATTCCTGTTGTAAACAATGAGAATGTAAGACCTTCTACTGTGGAAATCCCTGTCAAAGACACCAAAGAAGAAGAAGCCTCTGAAACTACTGAAGAAAACCCAGAGACTACTGAAGAGCCAGTAGAAGAACCGAAGGAAGAACCAGCCATGGCCATGGAAGAAAATTCTTCTATGCGTGAAGAGGAGTCTTCTATGCTTGAAGAAGAACCACAAACTGAAGAATATACCATAAGAGAAAGCAATTTTGAGAAATATATCGGTGAGAATCTCTTCGGTAAGATTGGTATTCTCATCTTTATCATTGGTATTGGCTTCTTCGTTAAATACGCCATCGACCAGAACTGGATCAACGAGACAGCACGTACACTGATGGGTTATGCCGTTGGAGTAGGTATGTTAGTACTGGCAGAAAGACTGCATAAACGCTATCACGCATTTAGTTCTTTGTTGGCAGGTGGTGCCTTTGGTATATTCTATCTTATCACGGCAATCGCCTTCCACTACTATGCTCTATTCTCTCATACGACCGCCTTCGTTATCTTATGTGCGACAACATTATTCATGTCAGCCGTCTCCATACTATATGATAGGGTTGAGTTGGCAGTTACGGCACTCGTAGGAGGATTTATAGCACCATTCATTATCAGCACAAACGCAAGTAGTATCATCTCTTTACAGATCTATATTAGTATTCTGAACGTGGGTATGTTCTGTCTTACAATGTATAAACGATGGGCAATACTACCTATCATATCCTTCTGTTTCACCTATTGTATTTTATGGGGAACACAAGCGATAACATACATCTCAAGCAGTGAGACAGGCACTATCTACCCTACTCTATTTGCTTTTGCTACATTATTCTATTTCATCTTCTTGCTGCCCGTGGTTTATATCCTGCGTACACAGTGTGAAGGAAAGACAAGGACAGGATTGTTATCTATCGTTACGATTAACAGCTTCCTCTATTTGCTCTATGGCAATTATATCTTACAACAATATGAATCTACCAACGATGCTACGGCTTACTTGGCTTTCTTCATTGCTGCAGTCAACCTTGCCATCTATCTGTACGTACGCTTCCGCGTAGAAGGACAGGACACGCTGCGCAATTTAATGTTAGGACTTGGCATTACATTTGCGTCTATCGCCATCCCACTCTACTTCAGTACAGCTAACATAGCCATGGTATGGGCAGCTGAAGCAGTACTTCTTCTGTGGCTCTTCACCAAAGAAAAGAACCTATTATACGAATGGGGTGCAACGATACTTTTGCTCTTAACACTCGTTGTATTGGCATGCTATAGAGAGAGTGATGTGTTTATACACGATGCTGGTCGTAGTTTGTTCTTCAATGGAAGTTTCTTCGTGACCATGTTCGTAAGTGTAGCCTTCTTTGTGACAGCCATCATCCTACAATGCAATAAAGAGTTATTTAAGGAGAACAATCGTATCCTTAGCTATACTCCTTGTAATGTGATAGCATGGGCGTTAGGATTTAGTATCTTATACCTTGCCTTCTGGGATGATTTCCACCTTCACCTTGCATACCCTGCGTCCGACTATGCGTCCTTACTCACAGCGAATGTACTAATCTTAGTAGGTGCACTCATCCTGCGTAAACGATTTGAGATAAGTAAATATCCTGTTGCCTACGAAATAAGTATCTATATCACAGGAGTTATCTTTGCGATAACTGTATGGAACTCTGCAGTACCAGACCAACTAACTTACAGATGGTTGATAACGCTCGTAACGATTGCTTATATGATTTATAGTATGCGTGGAGTGCTATTGGCAACATCAAAAAGAGGAAACCTATACACTGAGTACGCTATCATCTCAACGCTGGTATGGCTCACAACGACAAGACTCTTGCTCGTCACATTTGGCGAGACTGGCTTTAGCACAGCCTTCTCACTGTCATTAGGTGTTGCAGCCTTCATCTTAATGTGTATCGGTATGCGCTATCATAGTAAGGAGATAAGAATTGTCAGCCTGTGTGAGTTTGCAATTATCATTGGTAAGCTCGTCCTCAATGACGTATGGGCAATGCCTGCACTCGGTAAGATAATAGTCTTCATCAGCCTTGGAGCCATTCTCCTTATCCTCTCATTCCTCTATCAGAAGCTTAAAGATGCACTCTTTAATGAGAATGAAAAAGAACAGGAGTAAGCCTCAACATCAGACATTAACATAACAACAATCGCCCTCATCTGTCCAAACTTCATTTCTATCTTGGACTGATGGGGGCGATTGCTTTGGTATAGTATTCGTGTTTCTTACCTATTTATATTAGGAGAGATAACTTCTTAATAATTCAATCCAAACATCCAAAGAGGTATGATATTACCTGTACCTATCTCGATATCGTCTTTTACTACATATCCCTTCTTAGCTTCAGCGATCTGTTTTTGCCCCTTACTCTTTCCTCCGACTTCAAAGGTTACACCATTAATCTCAAAGTCTGAGATACGAGAAACTATAATATCATTATGTACTCTCAACTGATTATAGAAGAAAGTCTCTCTAATATTCCCAATATTAGCTTCACTACCTGCTAAGATATAAGCTAAATTAGGATTATCGAGATAAACCTTATCGACCTTACCTAATCCTCTTATGCCACCAGTAGCATCTCGTAGTTGACTAATAATTCCAGCCTTCTCCATATACAAGAAGTAATCTGGAAGCACATTCCTACTCACTCCCACCATTGTTGCCAACGAATCCATAACAGGCTTAAAAGGTACGCTACGTGAGATTATAGCAAGTAACTTCTTTAGCTTACGACTTGTTGAAAGTGTCATATTTGCAAACTGTGGTATATCAACCTCCATCGTAAGATTGACACTTTGGTTTAGTAACATTATAAACTCAACGTCATCTCCAAATGGATAATACCCATGACGCAAATACTCTTTAAACAAAGGTAGTGGATGTTCCAGTCCCTTGGGGAGTTCCACCCGATGTTGAAGAATATCTTCTAAACTATAAGCTGGAACAACAATGCCCTTAAACATCTCCAGATACTCTCTGAAAGAAAGCCCCTGTAAATGATAAACAGGAGCGCGACGGCTAAGGTCTGCCTCTCCTTGTATTATATCAAGAACCGACGAACCAGTAAAAGCAACTTTCAAATCAACGTGGGTATCATATATCTGCTTTAGTTCTTGTGCCCAACCCGTGTACTTGTGAATCTCATCAATAAAGAGATATTCTCCTCCTTCTCTGCAGAATTCATCTGCCAAATCAACAAGTGTATGAGATGAAAAATAGACATAATCAGCTGAAACATAAAGCATATTCTGCTCTGACTGATGCTCCTTTATATATTGTAGAAACATCGTTGTCTTACCGACACCACGTGGACCAACCAGCCCTAACATCTGTCTTCCCCAGTCTAAACGATTATATAGATAACGATGAAAAGTGGTAGAGGTGTACTCTATCCTTTCCCGCATAAATTGTATTAAACTAATATCCATAGCTCTTCTTTTTGCTACAAAGATACGAAAAATGCACTAACCATAGTGCAAAATTGCCAATAAATTGCACTACATACAGTGCAATTAGTATTAAATAATGCACTATCTACAGTGCATATCACAACGATTCCTGCACTATCCGTAGTGCAATTGAAATAATGCATAGCATAAAAGAATGCTTATGAGTACTGCACTCTGGTAAGTCTTTTCCATATATTGATTAGTTATTAACCTCTTATTATCATCATTATAATAACCTTGATGCTCCTTTCTTCCCATCTTCAACCTATGTGCGAGTAGTCCGCACATGTCGTGCTGATGGTTCGCACCAATGGTGTTCGGCCTCCGCACCAATGGTGCGGAGCACTAAACACACTACAATAACTTATCAACATGGGGGGAACTTATTGATAGAAGCAAGCTATACTACTAAAACTAACTAACCGATATGCGGTTAAAAAAAAGTTTCACATACAAGAGAATACTATTACAGTAACAGATAGTCACAACACATAAAGCAGTTCTTGTAGTAGCTTAAAGACATAGAATATTACCGACGAAGCGTGTTAAAAGAATTAAAAAAAGGTATTCCTTACGTAGTTTTTTATCAAAAAGAACGACTAATAAAATGACATTAGGCTTTTTTATTTACCTTTGTACTAAGATAAAAAGAAAGGAAAGAATCTTTTCATTATTGCTATACAAGGTGAGAGATAGTAGTATTTAATTATCAAAACAGTAATATTTATCACATAAACAATATGCACATGAAAGCAAAAATCTTATTATTTGCAGCCTCATTCATAGCTACATCAGCTATGGCACAGGGCTTAAAGTCGGGCGTAGACCGCAACAACATGGACTTTAACGTGAAGCCCGGTGAGAACTTCTATGAGTATGCTGCAGGTAACTGGTTGAAGAGCCATCCACTTGACAAGGAGCATCCAATGAACGGTGCCTTTGTTGATTTGGAAGAACTAAACAAGAAACGCATCCGTGAGATGGTTGAGGATTATGCGAAGAAGCCACAGACAAAGGGTACTGTAGCACAGAAGATTGCATCAATCTACAATCTCTATATGGATAGCGTACGTCGTAACCGTGAGGGATATGCCCCTATTAAGCCTGTATTGGCAAAGATTCGTGCTGCGAAGAACCGTAAGGAACTCATCAAGCTGATGTATGACCTCGACGTGAAAGGCTATGGCACCTTCCCTGTTGGCTTTGGTATGACAGTCGATGCAATGAATTCTGACCGCTATATCATTGGTATCTCACAAGGTGGTATTGGTCTTGATCCTGAATATTATACAAAGCCTAACGATCAACAGAAGGCTGTTATAGCAGCATATAAGAGTCTGAACAACGATATGTTCAAGATGACTGGCAACGATGCCGCAACTGCTAAGAAGAAGATGGAGGCTGCCTTCTCTATAGAAAACCAGATAGCAAAGGTTAGCTATGACCAAGTAAAGTCACGTGACCCACAAGCTAACTATCACCCAATGACTTGGGAGCAACTCTTGAAAAACTATCCTGGTGTCGATTGGAACTATCTTTTGAAAGCTTCCGGCTATCCAAATAACGGTGGAAAGGTTGATGTTGGACAGCCAGAGCCTGTACATGAAGTTGAGAAGATACTTGCTACAGCTCCGTTAGACGCATTGAAAGCCTACATGGAACTTGCTGTTATCACATCTTCTGCAGGTATGTTGTCAGACAACTTCTCAGATCGTAACTTTGAATATACCAAGGTGGCATACGGTGTTCAGCAGCAACAGCCACGCTGGAAGCGTGCTTTGTCTTTCGTACAGGGTATCATGGGTGAGGCTGTAGGTAAGCTCTACGTACAGAAATACTTCCCTGAGAGCAGCAAGCAACGTATGATTACATTGGTAAAGAACCTCCAAGACGCTTTCGCACAGCGTATTGAAGAGAACACATGGATGACTGCCGCTACAAAGAAGAAGGCCTTAGAGAAATTGCAGGCATTTGACATTAAGATCGGTTATCCTGATAAATGGCAGAATATGGATAGCGTCTTCGTGATTGACGATAATAAGTCATTGATTGAAAACGTGAAGGCTGTACAGGAAGCAGCTATGAAGTATCGTATTGCTAAACGCTGGGGTAAGCCTGTTGACAAGAAGGAATGGCACATGACTCCACAGACGGTTAATGCTTACTATGACCCAACAACCAACAGTATTAACTTCCCTGCAGCTATTCTCCAGCCTCCTTTCTTCGATCCAACAGTGGATGATGCGGCTAATTATGGTGCTATCGGTGCTGTCATTGGTCATGAGATGAGCCACGGATTTGACGACCAAGGTTGTCAATTTGATAAGGATGGTAACATGAAGAACTGGTGGACAGAAGAGGATAAGAAGAACTATGACGCTCGTACAAAGGTCCTTGTAGACTGGTTCAACAAGCAGGAAGTAATCCCTGGTCTGTATGTAAACGGTGAGAAGACACTCGGTGAGAATATCGGTGACAACGGAGGTTTGAACATTGCCTTCCGTGCACTTCAAAACAGTATGAAGACAAAACCATTGAGCGATATGGACGGTTTCACTCCTGCACAGCGTTTCTTCCTCGCCTGGGGACGTGTCTGGGCAAGCAACGTAGCTCCTCAGTTTGTTGCTTATATTGTCAATTCTGATGTTCACTCTCCAAGTATCAGCCGTGTGAATGCTGCCCTACCAATGATTGACAACTGGTATGATGCGTTCAATATCAAAGAAGGTGACAAACTCTTCGTACCACAACAGAGTCGTGCACATATTTGGTAAACGATAAACAACGAATAAGAAGATGCGTAAAAGAGAATTTATAAAGATAGTCATATTATCATATATATAAGGTAAGCAGCATCTTCAAAATATCAAAATAAGGGAGTGTACTCATTTAACTTGGGTATGCTCCCTTTCTTCTGTTACAACAACGTATACCACAAAGAAACATTTATGAACATAATAAGAGATTTGTAAAATAAAAAACAAGTACTATTCACCCCATAATAATTGCTTAAAATAGATAAAAAGTTTCCTTCAAATCAAACTTCACCAATATACAAGACGTATCCCAAAATAAAAACTTCAACAGGAAAGAACAAAGTACACATCAATGAAGGAAAGGTAAAAAACCTTGATACTAATAATTATATATGACAAAAAACGAACAAATACAGAAAACTTTGAAAGTCAGTTATCAGTCATAAGCATACACTTCAAACGTAGAAGAAGAAAATCTTTTGTAATAAATTAACAAGTAGACAGAAACAAACAACATAATCAATAAAATATATATTCTTGATAAGAAATACGATTATTTATCTATTAATTCAATAAAATATTGTATATTTGCACCCGATAATAAAATTAACGTCCCTCTAAGAGAGTAAAGAAAATTACACAATGGGTCAGAAGATAAAGTTTACCAAGATGCATGGTGCAGGTAATGACTACATTTATGTTGACACATTGAAGTATGATATACCTCACCCAAACGTTGCTTCTATCGCATGGAGTAATCGTCACATGGGTATTGGAAGCGATGGTTTGGTCTTGATAGGGAAGCCAACTGTAAAAGATGCTGACTACAGGATGCGCATCTTCAATGCTGATGGTTCCGAAGCAATGATGTGTGGCAATGCCAGCAGATGCATCGGGAAATATCTCTTCGAGAAAAAGCTCACTGAGAAAACAGAGCTTAGACTTGAGACACTGTCAGGGATTAAAGTGCTACAACTACATCTCAGCGCTGACACAAAACACGTGGACTCGGTTACAGTCGACATGCTTGAACCTAAGTTTGATGTAAAGGAACAATACCAAGGGGCTTCTCCTAACCTCGTTCCTTACCATCTCCCCTTAGAAACAAGCAATGACGTGCACCCCACCTTCGTAAGTATGGGTAATCCACATTTCGTTGTCTTCCTTGATCAAAGCAAGATTGACGACACAAAGCAGCTCATCACTGACACCGACTTAACAGTCATTGGCAAAGCGTTAGAACATGACTCGGCTTTCCCTGAGCGTTGCAATATTGAGTTTGCATGCTTAACAGGAGCCAATCATCTACGAACACGCGTATGGGAACGTGGCAGCGGAATCACAATGGCATGCGGGACAGGAGCTTGTGCCACAGCGACTGCGGCTATAAAGAACAACATTGCCGACCGTTCTAAACCCGTTGAGATAGAAATGGATGGCGGTACGCTCTCCATTGAATGGAAGGATGATAACCACATTTACATGTCAGGCCCAGCAGCCTTTGCCTTCGAAGGTGAAGTCGAACTTCCTGAAGGATAAGAATAAGAAAGGATGTCTCTACAAGAAATAAGCGAAGCTACGCTTACAAAGGTATCCCAAACAGTACAAGCACAAGATGGCACATATTAACGAAGAGTTTCTTAAATTACAAAAGAATTACCTCTTTGCTGACATTGCAAAGAAAGTAAATGCTTATAAAACGGCTCACCCTGATAAGAATGTTATCAGTTTGGGCATCGGAGATGTCACCCAACCTTTAGCACCCGCAGTAATTGAAGCAATGCATAAGGCGGTCGACGACATGGCGACTAAGGAACATTTCCATGGTTATGGACCAGAACAGGGCTATCTATGGCTCCGTGAAGCTATCGTCAAAAACGACTACGAGGCTCGTGGCATACACCTTGACCCTTCTGAGGTATTTGTCAATGACGGAGCAAAGAGCGACACCGGAAATATTGGCGACCTATTGAGTCAAGACAACACAATGGCTGTGACCGACCCTATCTATCCTGTCTACATTGATTCTAACGTCATGGGTGGTCGCGCAGGAGTCTTCGAGAATGGCCGTTGGAGCAACGTCACATACATGTCCTGCAATGAGGAAAATAAGTTTGTACCACAGATTCCCGACCATCGTGTCGATATGGTTTATCTCTGCTATCCAAATAATCCAACAGGCATGGTGATAACCAAGGAAGAACTTCAGAAATGGGTTGACTATGCACTGGCACACAATGCTATCATCTTCTACGATGCTGCATACGAAGCTTATATTCAAGACGATGACATTCCTCACTCTATCTACGAGATACCAAATGCTAAGAAGGTTGCGATAGAGTTCCATAGTTACAGTAAGACTGCTGGCTTTACGGGCATTCGTTGTGGTTATACGATCATTCCAAAGGATCTGACAGCAACAACAAAAGATGATAAATGTGTTGAAGTGGCACAATTCTGGGACCGTAGACAATGCACAAAGTTCAACGGAACAAGCTACATCTCACAACGTGCGGCAGAAGCTATCTACACACAAGAAGGTAAGAAGCAGATTAAGCAGACCATCGATTATTACATGGAGAATGCTCGTATCATACGCGAGAGTTTAACAGAGTTAGGCCTCACTGTCTACGGCGGACAGAATGCACCTTACCTATGGGTGAAGACACCGGCTGACACTCCTTCATGGAAATTCTTTGAAGAGATGCTTAATGGTGCACAGGTTGTTTGTACACCTGGTGTTGGCTTCGGCTTAGCTGGCGAAGGTTTCATACGCATCACAAGCTTTGGAGACCGCAACGATTGCATCGAAGCAATGGCAAGAATTAAGAAATGGTTAAATAAATAAGAATACAGAAAGTCTTTTTCAGATAATCATACGTAAGAAATAACTACCAAATCCTATTTTTTATGGGATATTTTTAGTTACCAGTGGGATTTCATCGGGAGATGAGATCCCACACCTTTTTTTAATAATGAGTTACTTTTGAGGTCTGTTCCTATATTTAACGTAATACAACAATAAGACTTGAACAGCTCATTGTCATGCAGAAGGAAATGCCGCACAAACCCTACAAAACGATAAATTCATAGTTATCAGACCACCATCCAAGGGATAATAAACTCGTAACAACCTAAAAGGAAACCCATACCAGCGTATCTATTAACTAATAATTATCTGCTAACATGTCATCTTTATAACCCCGTCCTGTAATCATTTCATTTCTTTTACGTAACTTTGCGCACGGTTATATCATTAATTAAAAACAGAAAGAATTATGAACGTAGGAGATAAAGCACCAGAGATTCTTGGTACCGACCAGGACGGAAAAGAGATTAAGTTGAGTGATTATAAAGGTAAGAAGATTGCCCTCTATTTCTATCCAAAGGACTTAACATCAGGCTGTACAGCACAGGCTTGCAACCTTCGCGACAACTACAAAGAGCTGACGGATAAGGGTTACGCCATTATTGGAGTAAGTATTCAAGACGAGAAATCACACAAGAAGTTTATCGAGAAGAACGAACTTCCATTCCCTCTCATTGCTGACACCGACTTGAAACTTGTCAACACCTTCGGCGTCTATGGTGAGAAGAAGATGTACGGGCGCACTTACATGGGTACTTTCCGCACCACGTTTATCATCAACGAAGACGGAATCATCGAACGTATCATTGGTCCAAAGCAGGTTAAGACCAAGGATCATGCCGCTCAGATCCTTGCTGAGAAGTAAGTTCTTCGGCAAAACGCGACCTTCTAATCTGCAACGCCTCATCTGATTGTAGAGGCTGGACAACAGAACTTTCAATGCAACGATGTCTAAGAAGCAAAACGTAAAGAAGACATATCCTAAAAGTTCAAGGACTACAAAAGCTGCGTCTCACACCCCAACTCCTCCACAGACAAAGGAGGAAAGGGGTGTGAGACGCCTTCTTAATGAAACGGAAGTAAGGTCATTACGCCACAAACTCCTTTCGCTTGCGAATAAATACGAGGTGCCTGATTTTCTCAATGGCGACCCGTCATGGTTTATGCACCAGGTGATTGGAGAACGAAATCAAGAGACTATCGCTTTCATTGCGTCCTGTCTTAGCTATGGTTCAAGAAATGTTTTCATGCCACGCATACAATATCTGCTCGACTGTTCACGCTATGAACCTTACGAATGGATAAAGAGTGGGAAATATAAACTCGATAGCCCTAACGACGACACGTGTTTTTATCGTCTCTATACCAATGCAATGATGTACGATCTCTTCAATGCGCTCCAAGCGATGTATGAGGTGTATGGAGACATGAAAAACTTTATTCGTTGTCATACTGGGCATAATGACGACAACCTTCAACTCGAGGCTATTGAGGCTGTAGAGGCTATCTGTCATTATTTCCAAGAGCAAGAAGCCGTGGGAATCGTACCCAAGAATGCAAGCTCAAGTTGTAAACGTGTCTGTATGTTCCTTCGTTGGATGGTGCGCACTGACTCTCCCGTTGACCTCGGTATATGGTCAGACCTTATCCGTCTACGCTCGCTCATCATGCCGCTTGACACCCATGTCATACAACAGTCCTTGCAATTAGGTCTTATAACAAGTAAAACTACCTCTATGTCGGTGGCTCGTAAACTTACAGACAAGTTATTAGAAATCTTTCCCGACGACCCACTAAAAGCCGACTTTGCCCTCTTTGGTTATGGCGTAAACCAGAAATAACAAGTTCTTCCAAAATATGGTGTGGCAAACTAAAACACTTATAATAAAAGGATAAAACGATGCGTACACCCTCCTCATAGGGGTATCTCGGTGATCACGCCCCTTCCCTTCGGGGGAGGGGTTGGGGGAGGGGCCGCTCTCTCTCTCTCATGTTCCCTTTTTCTCTCACAGAACTACACAGAAGAACAGAAATCACAAAGGCGCACAGAGACATTAAGTCAACCGATATCACAGAACGATACAACCAACATTAGCGGAAACGCTCTGTGATATCTGTCGTCGCTTGCCGGCGTTTGTGGGTTCTCCCTGTGAGCAGAAAGGCTTCTGTTCATCTGTGAAAATCTGTGAGAAAAAAATCAACGAGCTACCACCAAAAAACTTGCCCCTTAACACCAACCATGGTGACAGGGGCAAGAAACGAAAATTAAATTACCGATGTATCGTCATTGATATCACATCAATGGCTTCCCGCTGGAAACATAATTAAAACTAAATTAATCAATTCAGTATTATTAAAACCGAACTTTTTTCTTTCTAATAGGGCCAATTGGCCTTATTAGGCCTATTAGGGCCAATATCCTTTCCTATCCTTGGCCCGCTACTGGGCCACTTCCTCCTCCGTTCTTTTTCTTATCCTCCTTCTTGTCTTTGTCTGTCTCCTCTTTCTTCCTCACCGTTTCGTAAGAGTTTACGGAAAGCTCACTCTTCAATTCTCTTCCGGGCGTAAAGACCACACGAGGCTTAATCGTCTCGGTCTTAAAAGCCTTTTCCGTTGCAGCTCCTTCGCTTGACAGTGTTAGGCGCATCGTGCCAAATTCTCCTAACTGTACGCTAAAGCCGTCACGGAGGTAATGAGGCAGACAATCCATAAAGTTCGCCAGCACGTTCTCAATATCACCACGTGTCAGCGAAGAACGCCCCGCAATGTCATGCGCAATATCCCGCAAGGTCTTCTTCCCCACATTCACAGGACTTGCATAAAACTTTCCAGGACCTGTCTTGGTGCCTGGTTTTCTTCTTTCAATCAATTTAATCTTCATTGTGTTTTAAGATTTTATTAGTTATTACTTACTTCTGCTGCACTTTGCAGCAACACGTCTTTCATTAGTTTCATTTCTTATACCGAGCATAATTTGCTTAAGTAAAAGCGTGTTTATTCACTATTCAAAAGCAATAAAAACCTCCGCAAAGCTTGGAAAATCCGCACGATGCGGAGGCTTAAAAACATATATCAGGTCAAAGTAAAATTTCTAACGGGTCGGAAGAAAATTTCTAACCCGTTAGAAATTTCTCGCTAACACGTTCCCCGTAAATTTCTAACACGTTAGAAATTTTCTTGCAACGGGTTAGATTTTTCCTTATCTCTCATCCTCCTTTATCCCATTAGGCTCCCTCCCCTTTTGGGGAGGGTCGGGCTGGGGCTTTTAGGACTACTCGAACGCCCCCACCCTGAACCCGCTGTAGCGGTCGTAGCGGCTCACGGTGGCGTGACCACCGTTGAAGTACAGGAAGTACGCGTAGTCGCTGTCCAAAGGGTGAGCACTTGACAACCAATAGCTGCCGTCGTAGCCAACGCCGGTCAGCCGACCAACGTAGTAGGAACCCGAGGCGGGCAGGTAGAAGTACTTGCCTGCGTCAGTGGCGGAAGGAAGACCAGATTTGATACTACTATTGGTGTTGTCATAGTCCTTGTATGTTGTACGCAGGTCGGTCGTACCGTCGGCAGATTTTTCGGTGTCGTAATGATGCTCGGCTTGTAACACGGACTTCTTCTTAAACCACATGCCACCTTTATATAAATGACCCATAGTTGTCCATAACTCGTCTGCGTCCCAACGTGGATCACCATACATGCAGTACCAAGACATCTCGTTAGCATTAGGAAGATCTTTGCATGATGTATGGGTAGCAGGGGTGCTTATGCGGTAACCTGCGTAACTCTCGTTGTAGTAACGAGCGTCTGTGTTACTCTGGGCGTAGTTTGGATTGGCTGGCTGTGACATAAGCGTTGGCTGCCATGGAGCTGCGCTATTCCATTCGTGACCTGACCAATAATTCTGCTGAGCATCCCACATGTAATATGTATCGCCGTCGTAATTCGTTACGTTGAGGTTAGCAGTGATGTTGTAATACTTGTTCTGGTCGTAGGTAGCTGATGACAATGTTTTGGTTATTGTTCCCTCTACATCTGTTACCATATCCTTCACCCAATAACGTATCTTGAGTGTATGAACACCAGGCTTTATCACTACATAAGCACCGTTAGTAACTGCACTGGTAGCGTTATTGGTTAAAGGGAAGCCGTTAGCGTATGTTCCGTTACCACCTGTTGAGACAATAATCTGCTTGCCAGAGCCTGTACCCGTTAACTCGCCTGTTGTTGGGTCGAGCGTATAAGTACTGGTAATGTCGTTATCAGAATTAACCTCTACCTTAGTCAAGTAACAATCATGTAAAATTGTATTAGCAGTACGTGGCAAAAATAGAAGATAAGCAGCCTTGTGGTCGAGTGTGAAAGCAAAACCATTCTTTGTATTTGACCATGTTGCATCTGCCATGCGTGAATTCAACAAGCAAGTGCAAATTTACTTAATTAGTTCGTAAAAGCAGTCCTGTGGTGTTTTAAAATCTAATTTCTTTCTTGGCCTCATGTTAATTTTCTTTGAATACTTCGTGATTTGTTGCTGGCTGATATGCTCAAAGGTTTCTTTTTTTGGCACGTATTGCCTAATTAGTCCGTTAGCATTTTCTATAGCCCCTTTCTGCCATGAAGCGTATGGGTCAGCAAAATATATGGTAACACCAAGGCTTTTGGCTATCATTTCATGACAAGCGAATTCTGTACCATTGTCAGTTGTAATAGACTTGATATGGTCTTTGAAAGGAGATAGTAAGTGTATTACAGTTCGTGCCAGTTCTTTGGCATTTTTCCCCTTCTTAAGTTTCTCATAACAACATGTTTGTACTACGCTTCTATCAGTGTTACGATGGCACC
>NZ_JH114141.1:58277-90014 GCF_000224595.1 Prevotella sp. C561
GAGAGAGAGAGAGAGAGAGAGAGAGTATAAAATTATTTGGAACTACCAAATAATTTGCGATATTTTTTTTCGTCTTTCTTCGTTAAAGAATCTAACACAGCACAAAGCCTGTCTGCGCCTTTATTTCCTAATAAAGTGCAAATATTTGCTGAATTAATATTCTTTATGACTCTCATCGTTATTACGAGTTAATTTTAATTTAACTGGCCGCAAAGGTAGTGAGAATATATGAAACAAACAAGAAATTAGCAAAAAAATACAAAAACCATTCTCTTTTCTTGTTCCATGTTCAGCATATCCCCTTTACAGTTACAGCTCTACCAAAGTTTGCCTTTAATTGCAAAAGGGAGGTCAGCTCCACCTTTCTTTATATAAGGAATAACAACAAGGCAACCTCATAAAAGTAAATAGAAACAGAAATCCCGACCACGTCATAAACGGAGTCGGGACCTTGTAAATACTCTCAAATTTCTAAATTACCTTTTTAATTAGGCAGCGATGTGATTGTTAACACTAACTGCCTTTGCTACTAATGCTGCTACTACAACAGCTGAAATTACTAATGAAACCATAATCTTTCTACCTTTAATGGGGAACGTTTTCCCCCAATTCATAAATATGTTATCCTTTAATTACGAGTGCAAAGTTAGGCAGAAAAACACTATCCAACAAAAGATACGCAGAAGAACGTTGCCTTTTTGGCCTTTTATTATGCTGTATCAAGCCGATTGACATAAATCAAAGTGACAACACTTGCTTTTCTCAAATAATTAAGCTAACTTTGCCTGCCGCAAACAAAAAAGGCACAAGAGAATGGAGAAAAACCAAGAATTACGCAATGCATGGGACTTTGTAGAACACACCGGAATTAGTATTTTTCTAACGGGAAAGGCTGGTACGGGCAAAACCACATTCCTTCGCGCACTTAAAGAACACAGCAACAAACGAAACGTCATCGTTGCCCCCACTGGTGTGGCTGCAATGAATGCAGGCGGTATGACCATCCATTCCTTCTTCCAACTCCCCCTCTCGCCTTTTGTTCCTAATGCAAATATCAAGAATCGATTTGATTATAGCAAAGAGAAACGCAAGATTATGCGTACGCTCGACCTACTTATCATAGACGAGATAAGTATGGTAAGGGCCGACGTACTCGATGCCATCGACTCCGTGCTGCGCCGTTTCCGTGAACCAAACAAATCTTTTGGGGGTGTGCAACTCCTCATGATAGGCGACTTACAACAACTCACGCCTGTCGTGACGCCCACAGAGGAAGAATTACTACAACGTTACTACGATACTCCTTACTTCTTCGGTTCAAAAGCTTTGCGTAGTATTAACTATGTTACAATTGAACTTACCCATGTGTATCGACAGCAAGACGAGACCTTTATCACCTTACTTAATAATATAAGGGAGGGTAACGTATCGGAGAACGACCTCCAAAGACTCAACCAACGTTACGACCCCACTTTCCAACCGAAGCAAGGGAGTGACTATATCCGACTGACGACACACAACAGGATGGCCGAAAGCTATAACGAAGACCAATTAAGAAATCTTCCGACAAGGGCCTATATCTTCAGTGCAGAGACAGAGGGAAACTTTCCAGAATATAACTATCCGACAGACTTCAACCTAACATTAAAGGTTGGGGCACAGGTGATGTTTATCCGTAATGATAACATTGGAAGATACTATAACGGACGCATTGGACACGTCACCTACGTAGACAATGAGAAAATCAGCGTTCTTTGTCCTGGTGACGAAGAGTCCTTTGATGTTGAAGCAGAAACCTGGGAGAACACCAAATACACCTTGAATGAAAAGACTAAACAGATAGAAGCTGAGGTGCAAGGAACGTTCAAACAATATCCACTCCGCTTGGCATGGGCCATAACCATACATAAAAGTCAAGGATTAACCTTTGAACATGCTATCATAGACGCACAGGCATCCTTTGCTTCGGGACAGGTCTATGTCGCACTGAGTCGTTGTAAGTCGTTAGAAGGTTTAGTCTTAGCCTCTCCTATCGGCAATGCGGCTATCATTAACGATAGCAGAGTGAGCGATTACATCTCTCATCAAACAGAAGAGGCACAGAAGAGTATCTCCGTATTACCAACGCTCAAAGAGGAATATTATCGCCAGCTACTCATTGAGATGTTTAATTTCAACGACCTTAAAATATATGAGGCCGCCCTCTTCCGAGTCCTTACAGAGTTCTTCTTTAAGTACACTAAGATAAATGCGCTCCACAAGATGGCGTTGTCTGACTTAGAGAACAGAGTTATCGGAGTAGCGATGAAATGGGAGAAAACTATCAAGTCTATGACTACCGAGCAACTTCAGAGAGAAGACTTCAAGGAGAGAATAAAGAAGGGAGCTCTCTATTTCCATAGTGAATTGACTGAGATATTCAGCAAGACCATAGCGTTAACGAAGGAGGTAGAAACGAATAATAAGGTTGGGGCTAAACGCTTTGATAGTACTTACACGGAACTTAAACAGACATACGACGCCAAGCAGGACCTATTAGAGAGCATGATGGAAGAAGATTTCACCATAACAAACTATCTGACAAGGAAGCAAGAGGCTATTCTCAACAGTATTGGCGATGAAACCGAGAGAAAAAGAAGAAAGAGAAGAGAAACAAATAACAGCCCAGCAGCTAAGAAGATTAGCACATACGAGCAGTCTTACATCCTCTATAAAGCAGGTAAAAGCATCGAAGAGATTGCTAAGGAACGTGGGCTAACCGAAGGAACCATTCAAGGACACCTCGTTCCTTACATCAACAATGGAGATATAAAACTTGAAGATTTCATAGAGGAAAAGAAAATTAATATCATCAAACGTATCGCAAAAGCAGTAGGAAGAGAGAACGGCATCAAACCGATTAAAGAACAATGCCCTTCGGACATCACCTACAACGATATAAACTTAGTCATCAAAACAACCGTACCCTGAGAGGGCCTATCGTTCTCGAGCATAGCGCTCATCTATTAGTATTGACAATATCACCTCCCCTCAGGGGCTTTATCAACCTTACAAACGAAGTTGTCTGATAACAGAAGATATGTTATCTCCTTAATCTTTCCAAAAAGAAGACTAAGAAACAAAGATTACGAGATAAATTTATTATCTTTGTATTAGACAACAACACAGACATATCATGATTTTAAGTTATGCAACATCATTAGTGGCTATCGCTGCGACAGCTATATGCTTTATCATCATTACATTAATGTATTGGAGGTCGCCAAGCGGTCCACTCACCTTCAAACGTAGAGTAATTATAGCAGACTACTGCCTGTTATTATTATATCTATGCTGCCATTTCTTTAGAAGCAGAAACGATGAAACGGAGATACTATGCGTTCCATCAATCCTTTCCTTGTATCTTCTTTGGGAATCCTTCCTCATTACTTGTACGACATTCAGTAATGGCAAGATCTATGCTAACAAGTATGCCTTATTGTTCTATAACCTTCTGCCCTTGTCTCTTCTGATTCCTCAGATGATATATGCGGCGAATGGTCATATCTATCATTTCCAGAACTATGACCAAGTGGTGCAAGCTCTCAATCAAGCAATACCGATGGAAGCATATATGCGAATTGCTTTTGTGGCTGGTATCATATTCTGTATGCTACTAATGATAGTTGAAATCCTACTTCGACAGATAAAATACAAGCAACAGATCATAGAGGATAAAGGCGATATTAGAGGTGTTGCCCGACGCAACACACTGTATTTAGGGACGGGAATCCTCTTAGTTACTATAACCATAGGACAATTTATCCCTACAATAACATTCCATGCTATCTTAAAGATAGGGATTATCTTCACCGTCATAGCCATCACTCGATTCTATGTAAACCTACATAAGCACATCAAGAAATTAGAGTCTCACAGCTATAACCGGGGTAAAACAATCAAAGAGAAGATTGACCAATGGTTAGACCAAGACCCGTTCCCATTATCCAACACCGAGCTCACGATGGAGAAGACAGCAGCTTCCATAGGTATTCCTACCATGGCCCTCTCCTATTATATATATGAGTTTGCAGGTAAGACCTTCCTCTCATGGCAGAGTGAATGCCGTATGCTTCAGTGCCGCGAATTACTTAAAGACAACAACAAAAACATCTCCGAGATAGCCTACGAATGTGGCTATAGCGACCTCGCTGCAATGAGTAAAGCCTTCAAAAAGCGGTTCGGAGTGGCTCCAACAGTTTATAGAAAGAAACTTTCTGGGGAAAAAGGCCAATAACAAGACATACTTCTCAAAGGGCAACATTTATCGATGAAAAGGCCGAAAATAGAGGATAATTACAGTAAAATCTATAGTTATAATAAAAAAATAGGCTTATAACAAATATAAATCGTTTGCATGTCCTTTGTTATTCCAAAAAAATAACTACCTTTGCGAAGTCAATTAAAGATATTTCTTGAGTAGCAATCAAATTACGTTTAAATAGTTATTAGTAAGTTAATAGTCAAATTAAAGTAGTTAGGACAGTCCTCGTGAGAAGATAGCCTAATGATTTTTTTGAGTCAAATAATTTTTTGAGTTATTTAGTTAAGTGGCTGAGTGTATGTCTGCGTGAGCAGATATGCACTTTTTTATGCCCGAAAGTTACACCTATCCAATATCTAACTTTCATCTTAATTACCCAACATGGCATTAGCACATATATACGATAGTATGCGAGTCGTTAGCCTTTATGCCCTACTCACCTATTAGACATAAATAGAGAATACCGCTTTCTTCATGTTGCTCTCACTCCCTTCATCCGCATCATCACCATAACGTAGTGTTTCCCAACGGCTCATTCACATTATTAAATAGGAACGTAGACAGCATTAAGCACCCTATTACTATATATCGTAAACAGATAACATAATTCTTAACAAACAATTTAAGCGTTGAAATATAGGCTTTGACACACAAATAATAATATTCTTAAATACTTTGCAGGATAACTCGAAAATAGTTAATTTTGCACAGACAAGTTTCATTTTAAGACAAAGAATATGGCAAATTTAAGATTTGGAGCTATCGAAGAAGCATTCAAGAAACGCCCCTTAGAGATTAAGACACCGAAAGAACGTCCAGAAGATTTCTATGGTAAATACGTCTTCAATCGTGCAAAAATGTATAAGTATCTACCCGTTGACATTTATTATAAGCTCATAGATGTTATCGATAACGGGACACGATTAGACCGTTCTATCGCTAACGCAGTAGCACAGGGAATGAAGAAATGGGCTGAAGAGCACGGAGCAACACACTACACACACTGGTTCCAGCCCCTAACAGAAGGTACTGCAGAGAAACATGATGCTTTCATTGAACATGACGGAAAAGGCGGTATGATGGAGGAGTTCTCAGGAAAACTACTTGTTCAACAGGAGCCTGATGCCAGTTCTTTCCCTAACGGAGGTATCCGCAACACCTTTGAAGCACGAGGCTATTCTGCTTGGGACCCTACAAGTCCGGTATTTATCATCGAAGACACACTATGTATCCCGACAATATTTATATCTTATACTGGGGAATCACTTGATTACAAAGCACCATTATTAAAATCACTCCATGCTGTAAATGTGACAGCAACCAAAGTTTGCCAATACTTTTATCAAGACGTAAAACAAGTTCACACAAATCTTGGGTGGGAACAAGAATATTTCCTTGTAGACGAGGACCTCTACTTTGCTCGTCCTGACCTTATGCTTACAGGTCGCACACTGATGGGTCATGACTCTGCAAAAAACCAACAGATGGACGACCATTACTTCGGAACAATCCCAGAGCGTGTGCAAGCCTTCATGAAAGACCTTGAGATACAAGCACTCGAATTAGGTATCCCTTGTAAGACTCGCCACAATGAGGTTGCACCTGGTCAGTTTGAGTTAGCACCTATCTTTGAGGAGTGCAACCTTGCCGTAGACCATAATATGCTCTTGATGTCACTCATGAAGAAGGTTGCACATAAGCATAGCTTCCGTGTTCTCCTCCATGAGAAACCATTTGCAGGAGTCAATGGTTCTGGTAAACATAACAACTGGAGCCTAAGTACCGACAATGGTATCCTCCTCCATGCAGCAGGGAAAACCCACAAAGACAACCTCCGCTTTGTTGTATTCATCGTAGAGACGCTCATGGCAGTCTACAAACACAATGGCCTCTTGAAGGCTTCTGTGATGAGTGCAACCAACGATCACCGCCTTGGAGCAAACGAAGCACCACCTGCCATCATCTCCTCTTTCCTCGGACGACAGATTAGCGACCTCCTCGACCACATAGAGAAGGCTGACAAGGAGAACATCTTTAACCTAAGTGGAAAGACTGGTATGCAAATGGATATCCCAGAGATTCCAGAGTTGCTCATCGACAACACCGACCGTAACAGGACCTCTCCATTTGCCTTCACTGGTAACCGCTTTGAGTTCCGTGCCGTTGGTTCTGAAGCCAACTGTGCATCTGCCATGATCGTACTCAACACGGCTATTGCAGAGGCTTTACAGAACTTCTCCGAGCGAGTAGATGCTTTGGTAGAAAAGGGAGAAGACTTGACATCAGCTATCATTGACATCGTTCGTGAGGATATCAAGGCCTGCAAGCCTATCCATTTCGATGGAAACGGATATTCTGACGCATGGAAAGAAGAAGCACGCAGACGTGGTCTCGATTGTGAGTCAAGCTGCCCTAAGTGTTTCGACCGCTACCTTGACGACGCTTCTATCAAGATGTTCGAGTCTATGAACGTCATGAAGCGTAACGAGTTAGAGGCTCGTAACGAGGTGAAATGGGAGACTTACACAAAGAAAATCCAAATTGAAGCACGTGTAATGGGCGATTTGGCAATGAACCATATCATCCCCGTGGCCACACACTACCAGAGTCAGTTAGCTAAGAATGTGCAGAATATGGTCAACATCTTCGGAGATGTAGAGGGTAAACAGCTCAGCGAACGAAATATAAAGATTATTCGTGAGATTGCTGAACGCACAACTATCATCGAGTCTGGCGTGGAGGAACTTGTCAACGCACGTAAACAAGCTAACAAGATAGAAAGTCAACGTGAGAAAGCTATTGCTTATCATGACACTATCGCACCCAAGATGGAAGCCATCCGATATCAGATTGACAAATTAGAGTTGGTGGTCAGCGACGAACTTTGGACACTTCCAAAATATCGTGAACTACTCTTTATCAGATAAAAGATAGCGATTTCATCGACAATTAATACTTTCTTCGCATTTTTACTTAGACACAGTAAAGGGCGAAGAAAGTAATAGAAGAAAGGCAGGTAATCCCAAAATTAACGGATTACCTGCCTTTCTTTTATTTCTATATATTCTTACCTTTATGTTATTCCTTCTCTTTATAGATAACATTATTAGCCCCGCTCGTAAACTTCAAAGCCTCAGGATGCTCGTCAACAAAGCTTTCTATATGCCGAATACGCTTCTCTTCGAAAATCTCATCAATGGCAATGAGTATTCCTGTCTCCTCTACATCACCAAAGCCATAGTTGATAGCAGTGCCAAAAAGCTTCATGGTAGGAGAAAGGTTCATATAGGCATTTACCAAAGGAGGGATATTATATCCCAACTCACGCACCTCATGATTTAGTATCTTATAGTCTTCTTTGAAATTCTCACCTTGAAAGAGAGCATCCAACTCCGTCATTGGAGTATCAATTTTCAGCGGTTTTATCGGTATTATAAGGTCATCCTTATCATCAAAATATTTCTTTAAGAAATAGAGAATCATATCCCTTCCACGTCGGATATACGAAGGATACATCGTCATCTTACCGAAGAAGTATTTACATTCAGGGTACAATACCGTTAACGCTCCCAGCCCATCCCAGAGGTTATCCAGTGCAAAGATGCTCTTAGAATTCTTACGAACGTTCTGGTAATCTAATGAGACAAACGAACGTCCAAGCTCAACGGTATAAGGAGCATACTCCTTCATAAACTTATCAGAGAAATGGAACATGTGACTTGTTGCCACCTTTGGTTGTCCGTTCTGGTCTATCTTCCACTCGCTACCAAAGATATAACGATACCCACCGATAATCTCCTCGGCCTCAGGATTCCAAACAATCAACTGCCTACAACAATTCTCCATCGTGTCGAACTCATCGATATCCATCGATTTTCCCGTTCCTCCACCCGCTGAACGGAAAGCTATCTCACGCAAACGTCCAATCTCCTTCATCACGTTAGGAGCTGTTTTAGCAGTCACAACATAAATCTCATTGTGACTCTTGTTTGTCGTACGAAGCATCCGGTCAGGAGTCAACTCGCCCTTGAGTAGTTCCTTGCTGATGGGTTGGATGATTTCTTCTTCCATATATTCTAATAAATCTTTTCTTTCTCTATATCTTATCGAGTGGTAAATCACTTCACCTTGTCTCCACTAAAGCTAATGATTATAGCTCGTAAACTATGTCTTCGACATATTTTGCCCATTCCATCGGTGTACGACTCTTATCGAAAGTCTGCCAAGGGATAGGCTTTCCTATCGCTACTCGGAATGTCTTACCAACATTTCTATACATTTCATCGACAAGGAAAAGCATGGCAATATTCACCTTCTTGACGTATTTATCACTGAAATGAGCGATGCGATAGAACCGATCTGAATTGCGTCCACCAAAGAAGATAGGGACTACATCACGCTGATACTCCACACTCTTCGTGATAAAAGTTTTCTTCCACTCTAAATCATGTATCTTTCCATTAATCTTACGACTATTCAGTCCAGCTGGGAACATCAAGATATGGTTGTCACTTTGAAATCCAGCCTCAACCATTCGAGGGAAATCACGACTCTGCTTTCCCGTCTTGTTGATACCAATACTTACTGGTTTCAATCCAGGGAGATTAAGTAATAAATCGTTAACCAGGTAGCGGAACTTTCCATCATAGTGTTTCCCGATAATAGAACCAAGTGCTACACCATCCTGCCCACCAAGGGGATGATTTGAGACAAAGGTATAGAGCTTACAATCGTCCTTCTTTGGGAGATTTTCTAACCCTTCGATTTGTAGCGTCATATCAAGATAACGCACACACTCCGTGAGCCACTCCGTACCTGTCAAGCCACGACTTTCCCAAAGAAACTGGTTCACCTCGTCTTCATGGAGGATACGTTTTAGCCAATTGACAGCAAAAGACGGAACGAATTTAGCCTTCGCTCCCATCTTATCTCTTAGAATCTTGTCAATGTCTATCGTCTTCTCTATTTCTTCACTCATGTGTTCAATTCTCTCCTAACAAAGTGCAAAAATAACGAAACGATTTGGAATAGCCTGCTTTTTTTGCGAAAAATATAGGCTTAAACATAAAAAAATCATGTCATTAACTCGGTTGGGAGTACTCCTTAAAAGTCAAGTTCCCGATTATGCCCCACGCTTTCTCATATCCCCCACTTTACTGACACACAACGAAACAAAGGCATAATATTAGCAAGAAAACGACTTCAACGCTTCCTAAAATAGATAATTTTCTTCGGAGAGAAGCCTTGATAAAGATTGCCACAACCCTCTGTTTTGTAATAAAATTTCACCCTCTTAAAAATAGACTACGCCCAACAACGTTACAGACAAGACCCTTCAAGCCTATAGAAGACGCCCTTCTTGAAGCTTTCTAACGCTCTTCTTGAAACTTATTAGGCGTCTTCTTCATTGCCACCTCGCAAATGTTTGAATACATGATACTTACACCAACATCCATAACCAGCTTTTCTGCCCTCAAAGAAAGACTTTTACACGGTTTAACTGTAAATATATTTCAAACAAGTAAACAACCGACATTGTCCACTCAACCAACAGTAAGACTCAAGCGCATGCTCTTGAATGATACTCATGAGGGAAATAATGCCTCTTGAAGCGTTAATATAATAAAAATTAAGAGCGTTCCTAAAATATTGTGGAGTACAGTGGGGATATGTGGGGAAAAATGTGTAACTTTGAAGCCAAATACAGCTTTATAAAAAGACAGGCATGAGATTTTTAGGAAATATCGAAGCAAAAACAGACGCAAAAGGGCGGGCTTTCCTGCCAGCAGTCTTTCGCAAGGTGCTTAACGCATCTGGCGAAGAGTCGTTGGTATTGCGCAAAGATATCTTCGAACCCTGTCTGGTTCTCTACCCCGAGTCGGTATGGAACAAACGAATGGATGCACTTCGCAACCGTCTAAGCCGTTGGAGCCGTCGCGACCAAATGATTTATCGCCAATACGTCACCGATGTTGAGATGATTACATTGGATGGTAACGGTCGTTTTCTAATTCCAAAGCGATATCTGAAGATGGCCAATATTGACCAGCAGATTAGATTTACAGGGATGGACGATTGCATTGAGATATGGGCAAACAAAGCTGACAACGAGCCTTTCATGTCGGCTGAAGAATTTAGCAAAGCCATGGAAGAAACCATGGGTATGGAAGGAACCTTCTGGATTGACACTCCATCACAGGACAACAAGTAATCAACAACACAAGAATCAACAGCATGATTAAGACTGCAGAATGTTATCATATTCCCGTACTCCTCAACGAAAGCATTGAAGGACTGAACCTTCATGCGAATGGAGTCTATGTGGATGTAACCTTCGGAGGTGGAGGTCATAGCCGAGAGATTCTTTCTCGCTTAGGAGAAGGCTGTCATCTCTATAGCTTCGACCAAGATGCTGATGCCGAGCAGAACATTGACAGCATGGGACTAAGCGATGAGCAAGTGAACCGTTTCACGTTTGTTCGCTCTAATTTCAGATATTTGAAGAACTGGATGCGGTATTATGAGATAGACCATTTAGACGGACTCCTTGCCGACCTTGGCGTCAGCAGTCATCATTTCGATGATGAGACTCGTGGCTTCTCCTTCCGCTTCGAGGCCCCGCTTGACATGAGAATGAACAAAAGAGCAGGACTGACAGCAGCCGACATCCTTAACGACTATGACGAAGAACGATTGGCAGACCTACTCTATCTCTACGGAGAACTGAAACAGTCACGCCGTATCGCCTCAGCCATCGTTAAAGCAAGAGAAAAGAAAACATACAAGACGACGAATGATCTACTGACGACCATCGAACCTTTCTTCCAACGGGCACGAGAGAAAAAAGACATGGCAAAGATGTTCCAAGCCCTTCGCATTGAAGTAAACCACGAGATGGACGCTCTGAAAGAGATGCTTACAGCAGCAACCGAGTTGCTTCGTCCTGGCGGTAGACTCTCTGTTATCACCTACCACTCATTAGAAGATAGAATGGTGAAGAACATTATGAAGTCGGGTAACATCGAGGGTAAAGTGAAGCAAGACTTCTTCGGACGAATAGAGACACCCTTCCGATTGGTCAATAACAAAGTTATCACAGCAAGTAACGACGAACAAGAAAGAAACCCACGAAGCCGAAGTGCAAAACTAAGAATAGCAGAAAAGAAAGCAAATGAATGACGAGAACGACAAGAAGAAGCCAATGGCAACGGAGCAAGCCCTCACAGAAGAGATAACACTCTTCGCTGAGAATGAGCCAAACACTACGGAGCCACTCATCAAGACAGAAGCTGTAGAGGAGACAACACAGGCCTCTGCCAACAATGAAGCTGTAACACCACTAACAGAAGAAGAAGAGAAGGAGAAAGAAGAAAAGGAGGAGGTTGAAAAGATTAAAGCTGCTATAGAAGAGCAAGCACGTGAAGATGAGCAACCGCAATCTTCTAACTTTACCTTGAGAAAGATATTAGGTGGTGATATTCTCTCGGCACGGCTCCTTCGTAATAACATCTGGTTGATTATCACCATCGTCTTCTTTACCATCGTCTATATATCAAATCGATATAGTGTACAGAAGTATCTTATTGATATTGATAAGTTAAGGAATGAACTGGACGATGCTAAATATCGTGCACTATCAAGTAGTAGTCAACTCACTGAGAAGACACGTGAGAGCCATATACTTGAAATCTTGAAGACAAGAAAGGACAGTGTCCTAAAGATGTCAGACCGTCCACCTTATATTATAGATGTACCCGAGAAATAAGATATGAGTAAGTTTGATAATAGTAAAATAATGCCTCGTTACAGCGTCATAGCCATCATCATGTCGCTTATCGCTGTAGCTGTTATCGGTAAGACTATCTACACTATGACAGCAGGAAGGTCTTACTGGATGGAAGTGGCTGCTTCTCAGAAGAAAGACAGCGTTTCGATCAAGCCTACCAGGGGTAATATCCTCAGTTGCAATGGGCAACTCATGGCAAGCTCAATACCTGAGTTTAAGGTTTACATGGACTTTAACGCTCTGAAAGTAGCAGGAAATGACACCGCTTTCATCGATAGCATCAACTATATAAGTAAAGGATTGAACAACATCTTCCCTGAGAAATCGGCCTCATACTTCAAGCAGTATCTCATGGAAGGATATCATAAGGTAAGTAAGCATTGGCCTATATGGAACGAGCGTATCGACTATAACACCTTTAAAGAGATACAATCTCTTCCTATCTTCAAGAATGAAAATAAGAATAAGAGCGGATTCCACTGGGATAAGTTCAATGCCCGTCGTCGTCCGTTTGGCTCCCTTGCTCAACGTACCATTGGCGATATGTTCGGTGCGAAAGATACGGCTCGCTGCGGTCTGGAGCTTTCTTACGACTCTATCCTTCGTGGTACGAATGGTATCATTCACCGTCGTAAGGTGCGCAATAGATTCCTTAATATCACTGACACCCCCCCTGTTGACGGTGCCGACATCATCACGACCATTGATGTCAGTATGCAGGACTTAGCCGAACGTGCGTTGATTGACGAGCTGAAAGAGATTAATGGCAACGTAGGTGTTGCCATTGTGATGGAGGTAGCGACGGGTGATGTGAAAGCAATCGTCAATCTCGACAAATGTAGCGACGGTGAATATAGAGAGGTTAAGAACCATGCTGTAAGCGACTTGTTGGAACCTGGCTCTGTATTCAAGACTGCTTCCATCATGACAGCACTTGATGATGGAGTGGTAGACACGATGTACACCGTTCAGACAGGACCTGGTGTTTGGAACATGTATGGCCGAGATATGAAAGACCATAACTGGACACGTGGTGGTTACGGCACACTGACACTGCCATGGACATTGAAGTACAGTTCTAATATTGGTGTCAGTCGTATCATCGACTTGCACTATCACAAGAACCCAGAGAAGTTTGTTCAAGGCATCTACGACCTTGGACTTGCTACAGACTTCCATATTCCTATTGTCGGATATTCCCCTGCAAGGATTCGTATGCCACGTAAGAACAGCCGTGGCCAATATGTCAACTGGAGTGCTACGGCCCTTCCATGGATGAGTATCGGCTACGAGACACAGATACCTCCAATATCAACTATAGCCTTCTATAACGCTATCGCTAACGGAGGAAAGCTGATGCAACCACGCTTTGTAAAGCAGATTGTGAAGAATGGCGAGGTCATCTATGACAATCCGCCAAAGGTGTTAAAAGAGCATATAGCAAAGGAAAGTACGATAAAACAGATTACCCGAATATTGACGGAGGTAGTATCAGAAGGTTTGGGTAAGAAAGCTGGTTCAGACAAGTTCCTTGTTGCGGGTAAGACGGGTACTGCCCAGATGTCAAAAGGTGCCTTAGGCTATAAGACGGGAGGTACCAACTACCTGCTGAGCTTTGCAGGTTTCTTCCCTGCAAATAACCCTCGATACAGCTGTATCGTCTGCATTCAGAAGACAGGTCTGCCTGCTTCGGGAGGTGGAATGAGTGGAGTTGTGTTCCATCATATTGCTGAAGGCATTATGGCACAGAGTCTGAAACTAAACGTAACAGACGCACGTGACAAGGAATCTATCCTCATCCCAACCGCAAAGACAGGTAATCTATTAGCGACCGACTACGTGTTAAATGCGCTTGGCTTTAACATTACAAACGGATGGAACGGTTCTCTACCCTTCGGAAATCCTATTTGGGGAAAGACAATAACGAATAGTAAGACGCTATCCTTCCAAAAGGAGAACCTATCAAAAGCCCACCTTGTACCAGACGTACATGGTATGGGAGCTCGTGATGCTGTTTATCTGATGGAGACACATGGGATAAAAGCAATCATCATTGGTAGAGGTCGCGTTATCCAACAGAGTCTTGCACCAGGAGAGAAAGTAAAGAAAGGCATGCGCTGTGAACTAAGAATGGGATAAGGAAACGCTCAAAGGGATAATTCCCCTTACATTATAAAGAACGAATAAGAATAGAACAAAGATATGAAGTTAAGTAAACTACTTACAAATGTAAAGCCCATCGCTTGCAAAGGTGATGTAGACATTGAGATTAAAGGTGTGAATATTGATAGCCGCAAGATTGAGAATGGCCATCTATTCATCGCAATGAAAGGAACTCAAGTAGACGGACATAAGTTCATTAGCAAAGCTATTGAATTGGGAGCCGTTGCCATCTTACTCGAAGACATGCCAGAGGTATTGGATGATAAGGTAACATACATTCAAGTAGCTTCAACTGAAGAGGATGCTGGCAAGGTTGCCACAATGTTCTATGGAGACCCTTCACACAAACTAAAGTTGGTTGGTGTGACTGGAACAAATGGTAAGACGACCATTGCTACCTTATTATATAGGATGTTCCGAGAGTTCGGTTATAAGGTAGGGTTGCTCTCTACGGTATGTAACTATATCAATGACGAGGAATACCCAGCCAGTCATACCACACCAGACCCCATAGAGCTCAACTGTCTTCTTGCCAAAATGGTTGACGAAGGATGCGAGTATGCGTTCATGGAGTGTTCAAGTCATGCCATTCACCAGCATCGTATTGGGGGATTAGACTTTGTTGGAGGCATCTTCACCAACCTCACTCGTGACCATCTCGACTATCATAAGACATTCGAAAACTATCGTAATGCAAAGAAGATGTTCTTCGATGGTCTGTCTAAGAATGCCTTTGCCATCACCAATGCAGATGATAAGAACGGTATGATAATGGTTCAGAACACCAAAGCAACAGTCAAGAC
This sequence comes from Prevotella sp. C561, assembly GCF_000224595.1. Classification (NCBI taxonomy): domain Bacteria; kingdom Pseudomonadati; phylum Bacteroidota; class Bacteroidia; order Bacteroidales; family Prevotellaceae; genus Prevotella; species Prevotella sp. C561. The sequence continues at coordinate 73,333 of NZ_JH114141.1, forward strand.
CTATTCTATCAAACGCATGGCAGACTTCCGTGCAAAGATATTGGAGTGTCACTTCGAGGGTATGTACCTTGAGATTGATGGTAAAGAAGTGGGCGTACAGTTCATTGGTAAATTCAATGTAAGCAACCTTCTTGCTGTCTATGGAGCAGCCATCATGTTAGGTAAGAAGCCTGAAGAGATACTGATTGCAATGAGTACGCTGAAGAGTGTTAACGGTCGATTGGAACCTATCCAATCACCAGAAGGCTTCACTGCTGTTGTCGACTATGCTCATACTCCAGACGCATTAGAGAATGTACTCAACGCTATTCACGACGTACTTGATGGTAAAGGTGGACATGTCATCACGGTCTGTGGCGCTGGTGGACACCGTGACAAGGGCAAGCGCCCATTGATGGCACAGGAAGCAGTAAAGCAAAGCGACACTGTCATCCTGACAAGTGACAACCCACGTGACGAAGAGCCTCAAGCTATCATCGACGATATGCTCGCAGGTCTGGACACGACACAACGCAAGAAAGTTCTTACTATCGTCGACCGAAAGGAAGCCATCCGTACAGCAGCAATGATGGCGAAGAAGGGTGATGTTATCCTTGTTGCAGGTAAGGGACATGAGAACTATCAAGAGATAAATGGTGTGAAACATCATTTCGATGACCATGAGGTCATCCGTGAAATCTTTGGAATCAAATAAGCAACAATGCTGTTTTGATTTAAAGAACACCATCTAATAAGAATAAATAAAAAAGAAATAACATGCTGTATTATATCTTCCGTTGGCTTGACCAGTTCGGTATCAGTGGTTCCCATCTATGGGGATACATCAGTTTCCGTTCTATCTTGGCAATGATATTAGCCCTTATCATCTCTGCATGGTTTGGAGAACGGTTTATAAAATACCTCAAGAAGAAACAGATAACAGAGGTTCAACGAGATGCGCAGATTGACCCATTCGGCGTCAAGAAGATTGGTGTACCGTCAATGGGTGGTATCATCATCATCGTTGCACTGCTGATTCCAGTTATCTTGTTAGGTAGACTACGTAACATCTATCTGTTGTTAATGATAATAACGACCGTATGGCTGGGATTCCTCGGTGGTATGGACGATTTTATCAAGATATTTCGGCATGACAAGGAAGGCTTGAAAGGTAAATACAAGATTATCGGACAGGTAACTATCGGGCTTATCGTAGGTTTGGTTCTTTGGGCTTCTCCTGACGTTAAAGCTAACTTGAACCTTGAAGTAGCCAACCAGAATGGTAAAGAAATCGTCATCAAGCATGAGGCAAAAGCTGAGAAAACGCTCAAGACAACCATTCCGTTTGTCAAACTACATAATCTCGACTATTCAGAGATTATGGGTTTCTTAGGTCCCTACAAGACTGCAGGAGGCTGGATACTGTTTGTTCTTATGACCATCTTCGTCGTTACAGCCGTCTCTAATGGTGCCAACCTCAATGACGGAATGGACGGAATGTGCGCAGGAAACTCCGCAATCATAGGTGTCGTATTGGGTATCTTAGCCTACGTAAGTAGTCATATACAATACGCCGCCTACCTGAACATCATGTATATACCAGGTTCTGAAGAGTTGGTAGTATTCTTTATGGCCTTCATAGGTGCCCTGATTGGCTTCCTTTGGTATAATGCTTATCCTGCACAGGTATTCATGGGCGACACAGGAAGTCTTACTATTGGCGGTATCATCGCAGTAGGTGCTATCATCATTCACAAGGAGTTGATGCTCCCTATCCTCTGTGGTGTATTCTTTGTTGAGAGCTTAAGCGTTATCGTACAGGTTTGGTACTACAAGTTAGGAAAGCGTAAAGGAGTTAAACAACGTATCTTCAAACGCACCCCTATACACGATAACTTCCGCACACAAGACAGTCAACTCGACCCAGAATGTAAGTATCTCTTAAAGAAACCCCATAGTGCTATCCATGAGAGTAAGATTACCTTACGTTTCATCATTGTGACTATCATCCTCGCTGCAATGACTATCATCACACTGAAGATAAGATAAGCACGAGGCGTGCGAGGCGTCAGCACGATATGTGCGGGGCGTTCGCACAATTGGTGTTCATACTAAACACCACACAGCTGACCACTACCCAAGAGGCGAGTAACCGTTTACTCGAAGAGAGGTAAGCAGCCAGCAAACAAAAACATTACATAAGCAAGAGTAAGGAAAGGAAAGATATATGAAAAGAATAGTAATACTTGGAGCCGGTGAGAGTGGAGCTGGCGCAGCTGTATTGGCTAAGAAAGAAGGTTTCGACGTCTTTGTTTCAGACATGTCTGCCATTAAGGACAAGTATAAGAAGATGCTTGACGAGCGTGGTATAGAATGGGAAGAAGGACAGCATACAGAAGAGAAGATTCTTAATGCAGACGAAGTCATTAAGAGTCCGGGTATTCCTAAAGAGGCGCCGATGGTTCAGAAGCTGATGGCACAAGGTACACATATCATCAGCGAGATAGAGTTTGCTGGTCGCTATACCAATTCTAAGATGATTTGTATCACTGGAAGTAATGGTAAAACTACCACAACAAGCCTCATTTATCATATCTTTAAGGATGCTGGATACGATGCAGGATTGGCTGGAAACATAGGTAACAGCCTTGCATTACAGGTTGCGGAAGACCCACATGAGTATTACATCATTGAGTTAAGTAGCTTCCAATTAGACAATATGTACGACTTCCGTGCAAATATTGCTATCCTTCTCAATATCACTCCCGACCATCTGGACCGGTATGACTATAAGTTTGAGAACTATGCCGACGCCAAGATGCGTATCATTCAGAACCAGACAAAGGAGGACAGCTTCATCTATTGGAATGATGACCCTGTAATAAAGAAGGAGTTAGAGAAATTTGATGTGCATGCAGTATGCTATCCTTTTTCTGAATTAAAAGAGAAGGGAAGCATTGGATATATCGAAGAAGGACAATACACCATAGAGCAACCTGAACCCTTCAACATGGAGCAAGAGGACCTATCCTTGACTGGTAAGCACAATATCTATAACTCTCTTGCTGCCGGCATTGCCTCAGACATCAGTGGTATAAAGAAAGAGAACATCCGCAAGAGTCTGAGCGATTTCCCTGGTGTAGAGCATAGATTAGAGAAGGTCTGCAAGGTGGCTGGAGTGCAATACATCAACGACTCAAAGGCAACTAACGTTGATGCATGCTGGTATGCACTTGAGAGTATGAACACACCTACCGTTCTTATCCTTGGTGGTAAGGACAAAGGCAACGACTACAGCGTATTGAAAGACTTAGTAAAGCAGAAGTGTATTGGACTTGTCTACCTTGGTGCTGATAATAAAAAACTCCATGACAACTTCGATAGCCTCGGTATTCCTGTTCGTGACACGCACTCAATGAAGGATTGTGTGACGGCTTGTGCTGAATTAGCAAAGCCTGGCAATACCGTCCTTTTAAGCCCATGTTGTGCAAGCTTCGACCTCTTTAAGAATATGGAAGACCGTGGCGAGCAGTTCAAGAGTTATGTAAGAGCATTGTAGGAAAAGACTTATCTGGCTAATTGGGCTTATAAGACTAAATTGGGCCAATAAGACTAATTGGACTAATAAATCCCATAAGGAACAACAAAACAATGAAGAATAAATCTCTCAGTAATATTTTTAAAGGAGACAAAGTAATCTGGATGGTCTTCTTCTTCCTATGTATCATCAGTATCGTTGAGGTCTACTCGGCTTCAAGCTCACTGTCGTTCACAAAGGGAAACTACTGGAGTCCTATCATCTATCATTGCAGTATTCTTATCGTTGGTATCGTCTTGATGGTGTTTGTACTTAATATTAAGTGTCGCTATTTCAAGCTCATAACACCCATCGTACTTATCGTCTCGACGCTAATGCTTATCTGGGTGCTTGTAGCAGGACAAACAACAAATGGCGCAAACAGATGGATTACGCTTGCTGGTCTACAATTTCAACCCTCCGAATTAGCCAAAGGTGCATTGGTCTTAGCAGTTGCACAGGTGCTTAGTGCTATGCAAACAGATCACGGAGCAGACCGTAAAGCCTTCAAATACATCATGTTACTCTCAAGTGGTATCATTCTTTTGATTCTCTTTGAGAACCTTTCTACGGCGATGCTCATTGCCCTGACGGTTATTCTGATGATGTTTGTAGGGAGAGTTCCACTCAAGCAATTAGGTCGGTTGGTAGGCATCATTGCCTTATTTGGCGTCTTAGCACTATCCTTAGTGATGTTGGTTGGTGATGACAAGAAGGTGGAAGACGATCTACCCGACAAACAGAACCTTACGGAACAGACGGTGGCAGCACAGCCGAAAGAGTCACCTGGCTTCATTGGGAAAACGCTTCACCGTGCTGACACATGGAAGGCTCGTATAAAGAAGTTCTTTAATAATGAATATGTAGCACCTAAAGACTACGATTTGGATAAGGATGCACAGGTCGCACATGCCAACATTGCCATCGCTTCATCAGATGTTTTAGGAAAAGGACCAGGCAATTCCAACGAGCGAGACTTCCTCTCACAGGCCTTCTCCGACTTCATCTATGCTATCATCATAGAGGAGATGGGAATCGAAGGAGCTATCTTTGTGGCTTTACTCTATATCATCCTTCTCTTCAGAACGGGTATCATCGCCAACAGATGTGAGAACACTTTCCCAGCGTTCTTAGCAATGGGAATAGCCTTCCTCTTGGTTACACAGGCCTTATTCAACATGTTAGTAGCTGTTGGATTAGCCCCAGTAACAGGACAACCTCTACCACTCATTAGTAAGGGTGGTACCTCAACGATAATAAACTGCATCTACATTGGTGTCATACTAAGCGTAAGTCGCTCTGCAAAGAAGAAGAAGGAAGACAAGAGTTCAGCCGAAAATCTTTCTCACGCAACTGTCTAATTGACAGAGAAAAATAAAAAGGAAGGGTAAAGTTGAGCGAAGATAAAAAAAATGATTACCTTTGTAAGATATAAAGAAGATTACACATGGACGAGGAATTAAGAATAATCATCAGCGGTGGCGGTACGGGAGGACATATCTTTCCGGCTGTGTCTATTGCCAACGCCATCAAAGCGAAGCACCCAGAAGCGAAGATTCTCTTTGTGGGCGCAGATGGTCGTATGGAGATGCAACGCGTCCCTGCCGCAGGATATGAGATAAAAGGTCTACCTATCAAAGGCTTCGACCGTGCACACAAGTTAAAGAACTTTGAAGTACTCTACAAGCTTTGGAAGAGTCTTCGTATGGCTCGTCGCATCATTAAAGACTTCAAGCCACAGGTTGCTGTGGGTGTTGGTGGTTATGCCAGTGGTGCAACACTCTACGAATGTGCCAAGATGGGCATCCCATGTCTTATCCAAGAGCAGAACTCATACGCTGGGGTAACGAACAAGCTATTGGCGAAGCGTGTGAAAAAGATTTGTGTTGCTTACGAAGGAATGGACCGTTTCTTCCCTGCAGACAAGATTATCATGACGGGTAACCCTGTCCGACAGAACGTCCTCTCTACCCCACTTTCTATCGAAGAGGCACGCGAGAGCTTCGGTCTCAACCCTAACAAAAAGACCATCCTACTTGTGGGTGGTAGTCTGGGAGCAAGGACCATCAATCGTTCTGTCATCGAACACCTCGACCTCATAGCACAGTCAGACGTACAATTCATCTGGCAGACTGGTAAATTCTACCATCAACAGATATTGGATTCGATGAAGGGTAAGGAATTACCCAACCTGAAGATAATGGATTTCATCAGTGATATGGGAGCTGCTTATAAGGCTGCTGACCTCGTTATCAGCCGCGCTGGCGCAAGTTCTATCAGTGAGTTCCAACTCATTGGCAAGCCAGTTATCTTAGTTCCGAGTCCTAATGTGGCAGAAGACCACCAGACCAAGAACGCTATGGCGTTAGTCAACAAAGATGCTGCCCTCTGTGTAAAGGATGCTGAAGCACCTGACACATTGATAAAGCTTGCCCTTGAGACGATCACAAATGACGAGAAGTTAGCAAGTCTAAGTGAGCATGTTAAGAAGATGGGGCTGAAAGACTCTGCTGAGATTATTGCTGATGAGGTTATCAAACTCATAAAGGCTTAATACACATACTCACCCAATAGCAATGCAAGAAACGGTAGTGAAACACAAAGCTACCATCAAACAAAAGACAGAAAAAGAATATATAACACATGGAACTCAAAGATATTAAATCAGTTTACTTCGTTGGTGCGGGTGGCATCGGTATGAGTGCTATAGCTCGCTATTTCCTTCATAAAGGGTTGATAGTGGCGGGATATGACAAAACACCATCCGAACTCACACACACACTGGAGAAAGAAGGGATGAACATTCACTATGAAGAGAATGTAGAACTTATCCCAGCAGCCTGTAAAGAACCATCGTCTACGTTGGTTGTCTACACCCCTGCCATCCCAGCTAAGCATGCTGAACTGGTTTATTTCCGTGAGAACGGCTTTGAGATACAGAAGCGTGCACAAGTGTTAGGTACTCTTACCCGCACACACAAGGGTCTTTGCTTTGCAGGAACACATGGGAAAACGACCACGTCAAGTATGTGCGCACACCTAATGCACCAGAGTCATTTGGACTGTAATGCCTTCCTTGGGGGCATCTCTAAGAACTATGGCACCAACTACATCCTCTCTGACCACAGCGACTTTGTAGTCATTGAGGCCGACGAGTTCGACCGTTCGTTCCATTGGCTGCGTCCTTGGATGACCGTTATCACCTCTACCGACCCCGACCATTTGGATATCTATGGTACTAAGGAGGCTTATCTTGAGAGTTTCCGTCATTATACAGAACTCATCAAAAAGGGTGGTGCACTCATTATCCATAAGGACTTAGAGATGAAACCGAACGTACAAGAGGGGGTAAGAACCTATGAATACAGTCGTGACGAGGGTGATTTCCATGCTGAGAACATACGAATTGCAAACGGAACTATCACCTTTGATTTCGTTTCCCCTATCGAAAACGTAAAGGATGTAGAACTTGGACAACCTATTCCTATCAACATAGAGAATGGTATCTCTGCTATGGCTATGGCACAACTCAATGGTTGTACTGCAGAAGAGCTTCGCAATGGCATGAAGACCTACGGTGGTGTTGACCGCCGTTTCGACTTTAAGATTAAGAACGACCGCCATGTTTTCCTCTCTGACTATGCGCATCATCCAAAGGAGATACTACAGAGTGCGAAGAGTTTGAAGGAACTCTATACAGACAAGAAGGTTACTGTCATCTTCCAACCTCACCTTTATACTCGCACACGCGATTTCTACAAAGAATTCGCTGATGCACTTAGTCATTTTGATGAGGTCGTTTTGACCGAGATTTACCCTGCTCGTGAAGAACCTATCCCAGGTGTGACAAGTAAGCTCATCTACGATAATCTGCGTCCAGATGTCAAGAAGCAGATGATACAAAAGGATGATGTACTTAACTTTGTGGAGTCAAGAGATTTCGATGTGTTGGTCGTTTTGGGTGCAGGCAATCTCGATAACTATGTCCCACAGATTGCTGAAATACTCAACAAGAAGTAATATAAGAACGTAGAACACTGTAAGTAAGAGAGAATAGATATGCGCATTCGGTGGAAAAAGATAATCATCACTACGCTGGACTTCCTACTGGCTATTTATCTCATCGTGGCTGTTACCTCATGGAACAAGCCTGATGAGAGCAAAGAGCTATGTACCCAAGTGAACATCAACATCTCCGACTCGAATAACGCAGGCTTTCTTACCGCAGGAGAAATCAAGCAGATATTAAAGAAGGTAAACCTCTATCCGCTTAATAAGAAGGTAAAAGACATCAATCCTCGTCACATTGAGGAAGCATTAAAGGTGGGACCTTTTATCAAGACAGCGCAGTGCTACATAACAAAAGATGGTCAGGTCAATATCCAAATTACGCAACGTATGCCGATTATACGCATCAAGAGTAACACTGGGGCTGACTACTATCTTGATGATAACGGAGGGATACTCCCTAACTCTAAGTACACAAGCGACTTGATTATCGCTACTGGTAATATAGACAACAATTTTGCACGTCTGTATATAGCCCCTTTGGCAATGGCTATCAATGCCTCTCCATTATGGCTCAACCAGATAGAACAGATTAACGTACTGCCTGACAGAGGGATCGAATTAGTCCCCCGAGTCGGTAATCACATCATTTTCATGGGTTATCTGCCTAAGAACAATGGTCCGTGGAAACGTAAACACGATATCAATGTCTTTGTGACAAAGAAATTATCACGCTTAGAGAAGTTCTATCGATATGGACTCTCGCAAGCTGGATGGAACAAGTATTCTTACATAGACATTGAATTCGACAACCAAATCATCTGTAGGAAACGTGACGAAAAGGCTGAAAAGGCTGAAGAGGACGAGGTTATTAAAAAAGCTAAGTCTGAAAAGGTAGAAGACGTACAACGCACAGAAGAGGAGGAAAGGGAGAAGGCTCGTACGGAAGTGAAGCGACAAGAGAATGCTTCTGACGGTCTGACTGAATAAATAGCTAACAATTTAGAGAATATAAATAAGCAACAAAATACTTAACGAATATGGCAGAGTTTATAGTAGCCATTGAATTAGGCTCATCAAAGATTACGGGTATTGCTGGCAAGAAAAACCTTGACGGCAGTATTTCCGTACTTGCTGTTGTAAAAGAAGACGCTACACAGTGCATTCGTAAGGGTGTCGTTTACAACATCGATAAAACAGGACAGTGCCTCACCAGCATCATCAACAAACTAAGAAAACAACTGAAGTATGAAATCTCTCAAGTCTACGTTGGCGTAGGAGGACAGTCCATACGAAGCGTTCGCAACGTCATAGTAAAGGACTTACCAACCGATACTATCATTACTTCTGACATGATTAATGAGTTGATGGATGCCAATCGTAACATGACGTATCCGGACCAGGAGATCCTTGATGCTGCCACTCAGGAGTATAAAGTTGACAACCAGTACTCTCTCGACCCAGTAGGTATTAAGGCTTCTCGACTTGAGGGTAATTTCCTTAACATCCTTTGGCGCAAGGCTTTCTACGATAATCTCAATAACAGCTTTGAGAAGTCTGGCATCTCTATCGCTGAGATGTACCTTGCTCCTTTGGCCTTGGCCGATGCAGTATTAAGCGAGGCTGAGAAGCGTGGTGGCTGTGTACTGGTCGACTTTGGTGCTGATACAACTACGGTCTCTGTCTACTATAAGAATATCCTTCGCCACTTGGCTGTCATTCCTTTGGGTGGTAACAATATCACGAAGGACATCGCAAGCCTACAGATGGAGGAGAAGGATGCTGAGGCTATGAAGCTTAAGTATGGTTCTGCCTTTACTGAGAATAACGATATCGATAATACATTAAAGTATTCTATCGACGCTGAACGCTCTGTTGACAGTCGTAAGTTCATTGAGATTGTAGAAGCTCGTATCAATGAGATCGTTGAAAACGTGTGGTATCAGGTACCTTCTGAATATGCCGACAAACTCCTTGGTGGTATCATCCTGACAGGTGGCGGCATGAATCTCAAGAACATTGAACGTTGCATGCGCAATACTACTCATATCGACAAGATACGTAAAGCGAACTTTGTCACACATACTATCTCTTCAAGCAATGCGGACATCACTGCAAGAAATGGTAACATGAATACTATTCTCGGACTGCTTGCTAAGGGCGACATGAACTGTGCTGGCGCTGAATACAACCCTGCACAGACCAATCTCTTTAATAATGAGGAGATTGCAGTAGCAACTCCTATCGAACAACCTTACACTCCTTCTACTGCTGCAAGACAAGGTCAGGGTATCGTCCCTACTCCTGAAGAGAAAAAGAAGGCGGAAGCTGAACGTCGTAAACGTGAGGAGGAAGAACGCAAACTACGTGAGGAGGAGGAAGCAAGAGAGCGCGAACTTGAAGAGGAGAAGCGTCGCAATAGCTTCTGGAACAAGTTCACACACAAATCTAAGGAGTTCGTTAAGAAGATTATGGCAGAAGAAGACGACGAGTAAACACTCTTCTCTCCTGCACACAAGAAAATGAATATTGATCATAAACATAGATAACAGACTGTTATGGCAGACAACAATAATAAAATGGATATATTAGACTTCGGTGATGGCGATGTAGCCGATAGCATCATCAAGGTCATTGGTGTCGGTGGTGGTGGCGGCAATGCCGTGAACCACATGTACAGAGAAGGTATCCACGACGTGACCTTCGTTCTCTGCAACACAGATGCACAAGCCCTCAACGACTCTCCTGTTCCAGTGCACCTGCAATTGGGTGATGAAGGACTTGGTGCTGGAAACCGCCCTGAACGTGCACGCCAAGCGGCTGAAGATACGAGCGAGGATATCAAAAACATGCTCAATGATGGTACGAAGATGGCGTTTATCACTGCTGGTATGGGTGGTGGTACGGGTACGGGTGCTGCTCCTGTCATCGCACGTATCAGTAAGGAATTAGGTATCCTCACCGTTGGTATCGTTACTATCCCGTTCCGTTTCGAGGGTGCTAAGAAGATTGATCAGGCCTTGGATGGCGTTGAAGAGATGGCAAAACATGTTGATGCGCTACTCGTTATCAACAACGAACGCCTGAGAGAAATCTACCCAGAACTGAGCTTGCTCAATGGTTTTCGCAAGGCAGACGACACCCTGAGTGTTGCAGCTAAGAGTATTGCTGAGATTATCACAGTGCATGGTATCATGAACCTCGACTTCAATGATGTCAAGACTGTCCTCAAAGATGGTGGTGTGGCTATCATGTCTACTGGCTACGGAGAGGGTGAAGGACGTGTGAAGCAGGCGATTGAGGATGCCCTCAACTCTCCATTGCTCAACGATAACGATGTTTATAAGTCAAAGAAGATTCTGCTCTCTATCAACTTCAACAGTGACGACAAGGACAACCCTGGCTTGACAATGGAGGAGATGGGCGATGTGACAGAGTTCATGAACCATTTCAGTGCTGATTTCGAGTTGAAGTGGGGACTTGCTATCGACCCTGAACTTGATAAGAAGGTTAAGGTTACTATCCTCGCAACAGGCTTCGGTATCGAGGATGTTGATGGTATGGGTAGCCATATCAAGAAGCAGACTCAAGAGGATGCTGCTCGCCTTGCTGAGGAGGAGGAGAAGGCAGCTGAACGTCGTGACCGTCGTGACCGTTTCTACAAAGACAATAACAACTCTCAATACAAGCACCGTCCACACATCTATCGTTTTACTGCAGATGAGCTCGACAATGAGGATGTTATCCTCGCTGTTGAGAACACTCCTACCTACAAGCGAACGAAACAGATGATTAAAGACATCAAGCGCATCAGTACTCCTGAGCAGGATGCTGAAGACAACGATAGCCAAGAGGGCACTGTTGAGGGTGTCATCAGCTTCGTATAAGCGTGATTACAAGTATAAAGATAAGGCTGAACTTCGAAAGAGGTTCAGCCTTTTTTTTGTTTCATCTCACCTTTCAAATAATAAATTAATCATTCTACTTTCCACCCTAACATCCGTCTCTGTAGCCGAAAAGAGTCAATCACAAAACAAGCAACGAAGGAGGGGTAACCTCAGTGATCACTCCCCTCTCCATTCGAAGAGGGGCTGGGATTGAGGATTCTGATGGGTGTTGGGTGAAGGGTGTTAGGTGTTGATGATTAGCCATAGGGGTCTCTCGGTGATCACGCCCCTTCCCTTCGGGGGAGGGGAAAAAGGAGGAGCCGCTATCTCTCATGTTCTCACTTTATTCTTTTTCTCACAGACCTACACAGAAGAACAGAATACCCAAAGGCGCACAGAGACATTAAGTCAACCGATAGCACAGAGCGTTACAGCTAAAGATGGGTGTTGGGTGTTCAATGTTGGGTGTTGATGATTAACCATAGGGGTATCTCGGTGATCACGCCCCTCCCTTCGGGGGAGCGGACGGGGGAGGGGCCAGTTCTTCTCTGCCTGCTCTCCCTGTTCGCAGAAAGGCTTCTGTTCATCTGTGAAAATCTGTGAGAGAGAAAATTTCCAACGATCCCCTTGTGTTCTTTTCTCACAGAACTACACAGAAGAACAGAATACCCAAAGACGCACAGAGACATTAAGTCAACCGATAGCACAGAGCATTACAGCTAATGATGGGTGTAACATTCTGTGATACATAGCAATAAATTCTGTGATATCTGTCGTCTGCCTGCAGACGTTTGTGGGTTCTCACTGTTCGCAGAAAGGCTTCTGTTCATCTGTGAAAATCTGTGAGAGATAAAACACCCAACGAATCTCTTGCGTTCTAAACACTGTGAGAGAGAAAATCACTCCTAAACACTGAAGACTCAGAAAAATTATGACATAAAATCTAACAAAACATCCTCAAAGTAAGCCCAAGCTATCTACTAAAACCAAACTTGTAATCATCAACAAATCAACACATTACAAACAGCATTGGAGAAGACGCCTTTCTTGCCCCAAGAAGGGCGTCTTCTTGCCCCTTGAAGGGCATGTTCTCAAACAAAGAAGAGCCTCTTCTGCATCCGTCACAAGCGTTTCGACGAATAAAGAGGGTAAATGACTAACGAAATGTTTTAACTATTTGAAAGTACTATCACGCTTACAAAGGTCGATTCCAGACACATAATAAACTGTTGGGAGTGGTTCTTTTAGACATAATTCAACATCATATCGTTCACAAATAGTCGTGAGGTCATAGCCCGTAAGCGAGTAAGTCCGTTTCGTGGCTTGCCCCTTAAACCTAAAGTAAATACTGTTACCCTTATAAGTAGAATACCCCGTCAATGGTACTCTATATGTCTTTTCTGGCAGATAATGCAACCTCACCATTAAGAGAAGTCCTACTACAACATAACAGGGGCAGGCGATATTGATTATATTATCATACCCCCCCTCGTTCCCGTCTGCCTATCGAAAATAAATGCAACAAAGATAACAGCAACAAAGAACACCCCCTCACACCACGAGATGTGTTTTTATCCTTATTTATAGAGGTTTTACTTGAAATTATCTAATGGTTTTTCAAAGCGTTATCCACCACTTCGAAGGAGTATGATAAAAGGGTCTTCTATATCGGAGGATAAAAAAGAATAGATAGTGAGAACCACAAAAAACATAACAAATACTTGCTTATTAATGTAGAAAAACGTAAATTTGTCCCATAACTAACTTTAACAATATGCAAAAACCACAATGGAATAGGATAAAAGACTTTGTTCAACGCAAAGAACTATCGCTTGCAATGGGCTTACACCTTGGTGCAATATTCCTCTGTGGACTGATTTATATCCTGCTACCCGAAGACGTACACCTGCGGTGGGGACTGACTTACATACCAATTTGGGCTGCTCTTCTGTCACCAATAGCACTGATGATTGCTGCACGGAAAAGCAAAAGGAAGCTGGTGATACGCCTTTACAGTGCGCTGATAGGCATTGTTCTGTGGCTATTTGCTATTTTCCTTCAAGTCATAGGGGGTGACATTTTTCTCCCACCGACCTACTTCTGTAAAGATGGTGATTACCTTACAAGGCGATACCAATACGATTTCTTCGACAACAACATGACGGCTGTTTACAAGGTTAGCGGGCTAACAGAAAAGAGAATATCATTCTATAGTTACAGCAATCCCGACTCTATCAAAGTTTACGATTCATTGAATGTCATCGCTTTCTATTGCCCTTCCGAAATACAAGAAGACCCATTGCCCAGCGACACCATTGCCCCTATCCGTGTCATCGAACAGCTTTACGACGACACAATAGAACCCGAACGGAAGAAGATAAAACAACTTGCCCACCGACTTAACGCCCGACTCGGCTATACACTGACTGGAAAACAAGAATAGTAATTCATAATGATGATTACCTACTATGAGAAAAGAAAAAGCTATAAACCCAAATCATAAAGTTCAAAGAACAATAAGGATTCGTGCCATTAGTGCCATTCGTAGTTGTTCGAAGTTCAAATCATAAAGTTCAATGTTCAAAGTATAATAAATGATTCGTGTTATTCGAGAAATTCGTAGTCGCTAATCATAAAGTTCAATGTTCAAACCTCAAAGTTCAAAGTTCTATGCTCAAAGTTCAAAGAATTAAAAAGTTCAACCTTAAACAACCTGTTTGCCTTGTCGCAACACTCCTCTCTATAACACTTCTTGGTAGTAGTTTCAGAAGTGGTAAGACTGATGTACACGAGAGGCCAGACAGCATTCAGATGGCTATCGACTCCATAAACAAGTATGAGATCTTTGCTGTTACCTACGTACTCGGTCCAGAACATCATCGCTCTAAACAATTTGACTACGCTGATTGGCTGCGCCGTCACGCCACACCAGACCAATTAGCCGAGATAGCTAAGACAAATCCTAATCCTGCCACTCGTCTTTGGGCTTTCAGAATCTTGTTAGAGAAACCTCACAAGCAAGTCTATGATGTCCTTAAAGCGGCTATCAACGACACCACAGAGACTGAGCAGATGAGTTATTGTTTATATACCAAGAAACCTTTTAACCTCAGAGCTTTCTCTCTCTACTATTTTGACCAAGTGAACAGTCAGACACCAGAAATGCAGGAGACGATAGATAGTTTAGCTTTCTTCGACTATATGAAGCGTTATGGATATTCCTCTGGAATACTCAAACACTTCAAACCTAAACAGAAATACTATGCAGCTGTAGTCGAAGCTGCCGACAACGGACAGGTAGAAGTCCTGCCATTGCTCATCAAATATAAGAATCCTAACGACCGAGAGCGTATCAGTAAGTTGCTACAAGCTGACTTTGAGGAGAACAAGCGACTGACATACGATACCCGTGAAATCCTCGAAGAATGGGGCAAACCAGACTTTGAAGAATACGCAAAAATCGTTTGTCAAGCCGTTATTGGTAAACCAGATTACTTTAGCGTAAGAGAGTATTTCCCGCTTCTTTGGCAATATCCTGCACCTTGGAGCTATCAACTTCTCGAGAATATCCTTTCTGGTAAAGACAGATATAGTAACATTCACGAAATAAAGGAACACTTTATAAAGTATGCTAAGGAAGGACCTATCCCTCTTATCTTCCAACCACTGTACGACAGATATCTAAAGGAAAGACGTACTGTCAGAAGTGGAAGACCACAAACGGAAGAGTCGCTTAAAACGCTTGCAATGGCTCTTGACGCCTTAAACAAGGAGACTTTCTTTTCCATGGATGAGACTGTAGGGCACGATAGTTATTATCGTTTAATGCAATTTGACTATGCTGACTCATTGCGCTACAATGCTACAAGCGACCAATTGGCTGAGATTGCCCAAACAAGTCCTTCGCGTATCACACGCCTTTGGGCATTCAAAATCCTGTTGGAGAAACCCAATGGGCAAATATTCAACATTCTTAAACAGGCTATAAACGACACAACAAGAGTAAACTGTATATCCAGCTCTGAAGAAGAATTCAAAGTTCCCTTCCACCGTTCTATTCTCAGCGTCTACTATAGTAACGTAGACGAGGACCTACCAGCACAACAGCAAGCAGCCATTGACAGCTTAGTGTTCTTTGATTATATGAAAAAATATGGATATGAAAATGCCTTCCTTCAGGACCTCCAACCACTCAAATCCTATTACCCAACCATCATCAAAGAGGCTGACAAAGGCAATGACGGGGTTTTGATGTTCCTCGCTCGATACAAGAACAAGAACGATATCGCTCGAATCAATAAGTTTCTGGAGCGCGATCTGAAGAAGAATGGGCGAATGACCGACCAAGCTTATTGGCTTCTTAAGAAGTGGGAGGACCCAGACTTTGAATGGTATGTAAAGACCATCTGCCAAGCAGCAGCCAAAGAGAAGACACATTACGGTCAACCTCGTTACATCAGCCTCCTTTGGAGCTACCCTGCACCGTGGAGCTATGACATTCTTAAAGATATGATTTCCCAAGAAGAAAAATACAAGAACTTCTCAGATATAAAGGCTTTTCTTGAACAACAAGCGAAACACGGAACGTTTCCTCAAGTCTTCCGACCGCTGATTGAGAAATAAGTGAAGTCTTATTCTCACAAAAAACATTACTCTTCTTTTAAGCTATCACACGTATGCTTGTAAACCTAATATAACAGCTTATTATCAAAACTATCGAAAGGAGATATCGAAACTTACTTAATTTCAACATACTAAATAGCATCTTCATTCTGCTTGCATTACAATATTACAGTTTCAGCTTATCCCCCACTCTACCACAGAATCCCTCCTCGCATCGTTTAACATACAGCATCCGAGCAAACTCCCCCACCAAACATGTTCCCTCTGATGCGCACTTTATCAACAACCAACACTCAACATCCATCATCCAACCCCACAACCAAACATGTTCCCTCAGATGCGCACTTCATCAACACCTAACACTCAACACCTATCACCCAACAAACATGTTCCCCCAGATGCACACTTCATCAACACCCATCACTCAACACTCATCACTCGTCAAACACGTTCCCTCAGATGCGCACCTCATCAACACCCAACACTCAACACCCACCACCCGTCAAACATGTTCCCTTAGATGCGCACCTCATCAACACCCAACACTCAACACCCACCACCCGTCAAACATGTTCCCTCAGATGCGCACTTCATTAACACCCAACACT